>CAVGLF010000009.1:0-14440 GCA_963630045.1 Butyricicoccaceae bacterium
GCTTCGTACTCATATGCGCCCGAGGGGGAGACGAGTACGGAGGACATCATGCCCAGAGAGCCGAACGCAGTTGCGACCATGTCGCTCATGACGTCTCCGTCGTAGTTCTTGCACGCCCAGATCATGCCGCCGCTGGAGCGGATGACGCGCGCCACGATGTCGTCGATGAGCGTATAGAAGTACGTGATACCCGCATCCTCGAAGGCTTTTTTGTACTCCGACTCGTAGATTTCGGCAAAAATATCCTTGAACCGGTGGTCGTAGGTCTTGGAAATGGTATCCTTCGCGCCGAACCAGAGATCCTCATGCGCGTCCAGCGCAAAGCGGAAGCAGGCGCGGGCGAAGCTCGCGATGGAGGCATCCATGTTGTGCATGCCCATGACGATGCCGCTGCCCTTTGCGAAGTCCTGAATCTGCGCGCGGGTCTCATGCCCCTGGGCATCCGTGACGCAGAGCTCCGCGCGGCTGCCCGCAGGCGCCCGCAGCTCGACGGACTTGTAGATGTCGCCGTAGGCGTGACGCGCGATGGTGATGGGCTTCGTCCACGTCGGGATGTAGGGCGCGATGCCGGGGGCTATGATCGGACGGCGGAAGACCGTGCCGTCCATGATGGCGCGCAGCGTGCCGTTGGGACTCTTCCACATCTGCGAAAGATTATATTCCTCCACGCGCTGTGCGTTGGGCGTGATCGTGGCGCACTTGACGCCGACACCCAGACGCAGATTCGCGTTCGCCGCATCCACCGTCACCTGATCCCGCGTCGCCTCGCGGTTTTCAAGTCCCAGGTCGTAGTACTCCGTCTTCAAGTCGACATGGGGCAGAATCAGCTTTTCCTTGATGAGCGCCCATACGATGCGGGTCATCTCGTCGCCGTCCATCTCGACGATGGGCGTTTTCATTTGAATTTTCGCCATGTATATCCATTCCTCCGGCACTGCCCGCGAAACAAAAAAAGAGGGGACTTCGTATGCGCGGACCGATTTTCGCATGCGGCTTATTATATCACATTCCGCGCACATTGTAAAGATTCGTTTGACAGTGTTCCCGCACGGGTGCTATACTGATTGAAGATGATTTTGCACAATAAGGAGCTTACAAAAAATGCGCAATATACCCGAGGAATTCCTGCAGCGCTGCAGGACGCTTGAGGGACTCGATACGGAGGCGTTCTTCCGTGCGCTGACCGAGGACGAGCCCCGGCGCGGCCTTCGCGTCAACACGCTGAGGATCTCCGCGGAGGACTTCGCCGCCGCCGCGCCCTTTCCCATGACGCCGTCTCCGATGTGTCCCGAGGGCTTTCTCATCGGGGCGGAGGCCGCGGCGGGGAAGCATCCCTTCCATGCGGCGGGGCTGTACTACCTTCAGGAGCCCTCCGCGCAGAGCGCCGTGACGGCGCTTGATCCCGTCCCCGGGATGCGCGTGCTCGATCTCTGCGCGGCTCCGGGCGGAAAGTCCACGCATGCCGCGGCGCGGCTTCGGCACTCCGGCCTTCTCATCGCCAACGAGTGCGTTCCCGCACGGGCTCAGACGCTGGGCTTCAACCTCGAGCGCTGCGGCGTACGCGCCGCCGCCGTGACCTCCTGCATGCCCGATGCGCTCACAGAGGCGCTTCCGGGCTGGTTCGATGCCGTGCTGGCCGATGTGCCCTGCTCCGGCGAGGGCATGTTCCGCCGCGAGCCCCGCGCCATTGAGGAGTGGTCGCCCGCTCATGCCGCGGCCTGTGCCGAGCGCGGCAGCAGGATTCTCGCCTCTGCCGCGGAGCTTGTGCGTCCCGGAGGCTTCCTTCTCTTTTCGACCTGCACCTTCAACCCCGACGAAAACGAGGGAGCCGTCGACCGGCTTCTGCGCAGCCGTCCGGACTTCGAGATCCTGCCCATCCGCGCGGTATCCCTTCCGCATGGCCGCCCCGAGTGGGCAAAGGCCGCGCCGGAGCTTATAAATTCCGCACGTCTGATGCTGACGGATGCACCCGGAGAGGGACATTTCCTTGCGCTGCTGCACCGCACGGACGGGGAAGACCCCGCGGAGCCCGCGCCCTGCCGTCTGAGCGCGCTGAAGGCGGAGGAGCGTGCGGCCTTCCGGGACTTCTGGACGGATACCTTTTCCGCAGACCCCTGGGTCGAGCCGCGCCGGACGGCCTCGGGCGAGGTCTTCCTCGTCCCGGAGGGGCTTCCCGGGCTTCCCGGACTCCGGCGTCCCGGCGTGCATGCGGGTACGCTGAAGCCCGGGCGCGCCCTGCGCTTCGAGCCCTCGCACACGCTCTTCATGGCCTGCGGCGGGAGCCTGCGGCAGCTCGCGTTCGACCCGGAGGACCCCGCGCTCGCGGCCTTTTTCGCGGGCGAGGAGCTCCCCGCGGAGACAGAACCCGGGTACGCCTCCGTCTGCGTCCGCGCGGGAGGCTCGTGCTTCCCCGTGGGATTTGGGAAAATCTCCGGCGGACGGCTGAAGAATAAGCTGCCCACGGGGCTGCGCGTCCGCTGATTCCGACGGCTTTGGACAGCCCGAAGCGGGGTTCCCCCCTGCCTTTTATGAAAAAAGGCAGGGGATTTTTTTCGCCCGGAAGGGCGAAGGCTCCCCACAGCGCGCGGCGAAGGATTTTAAGAGATTTGTAAGACTTTTCCTGTTTCCACCGTAAGAAATTCGGTGTAGAATAAGGACAGCATTCAAACGAGGGAGAGGAAACGCCTTATGGACAGTAAGCCGCGCATTCTGATTGCGGATGATGACCGCGACATTGCCCGGGTCATCTGCATCTATCTGCAGACGGAGGGCTACCCGACCGCCGTTGCGCACGACGGTCAGGCCGCGCTTGCGGCGCTGGAGGAATATCCCGATATCGGGCTGGTGCTCATGGACGTGATGATGCCCGGTCTTGACGGCATATCCGCGACGATTGCCATCCGGGAGAAGCGCAGGCTGCCGATCCTGATGATCACGGCGAAGTCCGAGGATGCCGATATCGTGCTGGGGCTCGGAGCCGGTGCGGACGACTACATCACAAAGCCCTTCTCCCCGGTGGAGCTTCTGGCGCGCGTGCGCTCCGCGCTGAGGCGCTGGACGGTTCTCGGAGGCGCCGAGCCCGTGCCGGAGACGACGCTCGCGGTCGGCGGGCTGGCGCTCGATACCCTTTCGCGCACCGTGACCGTGGACGGCTCGGAGGTGCACCTGACCGCAACGGAGTACGGCATTTTGGAGTATCTTCTGCGCAATATCGGACGCACGGTCACCATCGACGAGATCTACCGCGCCGTGTGGAAGGAGACGCCCGTCTGCGCGGACAATACCGTTGCCGTCCATATCCGCCGCATCCGCGAAAAAATCGAGATTAACCCCAGCCGGCCGCGCTATATCCGCGTCGTCTGGGGCATCGGATACTGCATAAGGGAGGAAAAATCCCATGAGTGAACGCACAAGACCCTCGTTTGGCGCCTTTCTGGCGTGGCTTGCGCCCTTTGCGGGGCTTGCGATGCTGCTTGCGGGGCTTGCACTGGCGGCTGCCGGAATCACGTACACGGGCAGCGGCTTTTACCAGAGCGAGAGATTCTTCGAGGCCTTCGACAGAATCGTTCTTTGCCTGGACGCGTCGCTCATCGGCGAGTCCGACTACCCGCCCGTTCCCTACACCGCCCGGGACGGAGAGACGGTATACAGCTCGGGGTACCTGGACAGCTGCGGCGATATTGTGTACTTTGTGCGAAACCTTACGCCCGGTTCCTGCATCTGTTCAAACGGCACATTCTCACGCTTTGAGGACTACGATGCGTCCGTTTATGCCGAAAAGTACCGCTTTGTCCTCTCCTTTGACGGAACGCAGCTGACCGTTCTGCTGGACGGAGAGGCATACGAAAGCTACCGGGTGCGGAATCTGCTCTTCTCCGCGTTTTCCGTGTACGATCTGCGTCCCGCGGATACGGAGATCTTTCTTGCGCTGGGTACGCGCGCGGGCGGCACGGGCTTCGACGGGGAGCTCCTGGATGAGTATAACAGATGGAAGGAGCTGCGCATTTTCGGGCTTGTCTGCACTGCGGGATGCGTCCTGGGTGCGGTCATCCTCCTGCTTTCCGTCCTCATCCCGCGCATCCGCGCCCTTCGCCGCAGCTTCCGCGAGTGCCTTATGGAGCTTCTTTCGCATATCCCGACGGAGTTCAAGCTCATGGCTGCGCTGATTGTGTGCCTGTGTACGGCGCAGCTTCTCGTGCATTACCCGGATCTGAACCTCCCGCGCATGCTGGCATACATCTTTCCCGTATTCTGCGCCGCCGTCTGCCTCCTGTATTTTATCTGCGATGCTTTCCGCGAAGGCTCCGGGTACTTTGGTCATTCGCTGTGCGCGATGCTGTGCCGCCGCATCGTGCGGACGCTTCGCGCATGGCGCGTCCGTACCCCGATGGAGCGCCGCTATGCGGGCGAGCTGCTCGTATTCCTGGTGTCCGAGGCGCTGCTGGCGGTGCTCATGGCGGTGACGGCTCACGAAGCGTACGGCGGCCTCAGGCTGCTCTTATGCCTCTGCGAGGCGGTGCCGGCAGTCTGCATCCTGCGCCGCTTCCTGCGCATCCATCGCGAGCTTCTGCATGACACGGAGCTGATCCGGCAGGACATCGAGCGGCTGCGCGACGGGGACTACTCCGGGGAGCTTGTCCTGCCCGCAGCCGACCACGATCTCTATCCGCTGGCAGAGGGGCTTCTTCACCTGCGCGACGGCCTGTCCGACGCCGTTGAGGCGCGTGTGCGCTCCGAGCGCATGAAGGCCGAGCTGGTCACAAACGTCTCCCACGATCTGAAAACGCCGCTGACCTCCATCATCAGCTACGCCCGTCTGCTCGATGAGCTTGGCCTGGAGGAGCCCGCCGCGGGCTATGTGAAGATACTCTGCGAGAAATCCGACCGGCTTGCGCGGCTGACGCGGGATCTCTTCGAGGTCTCCCGCGCACAGAGCGGGAGCCTGCCCGTGGCGATGGAGCGCATCGATCTGAAGGCGCATCTGGAGCAGACGCTGGCGGAGCTGTCCGAGCGCATCGAGGCCTCCTCCCTTGCCTTCCGCATCCGTCTGCCGGAGAAGCCCGTCTTCATCGACTGCGACGGCGAGCGGCTCTACCGGGTGCTTGAGAATCTGGTGGTGAATGCGCTCTCGTACGCCATGAGCGGCACGAGGGTCTACGTCGAGCTGACGCAGAACGCCGTGCTGTCCATCCGCAATGTCGCGTCCTATGAGATGACCTTCTCGCCGGAGGAGATCACCGAGCGCTTCGTGCGCGGCGATGCCTCCCGCACCGACGGAGGCACGGGGCTGGGGCTCTCCATCGCCCGCAGCTTCACCGAGGCCGTCGGGGGACGCTTCGCCGTCGATATCGACGGAGACGTCTTCCGCGTCACACTGACCTTCGAGCCGAAGGACGCGCCCGTATCCGCACCGTCCGGTTTCACAGACGGATCAGAACAGTAATATAAGGAGAACAAAGGAAAAATGCATCGTTTTCAGCGCATTACAGCTCTTCTTCTGACCCTTTCGCTGCTGCTCTCCCTCGCCGCCTGCGGCGGCAGCACCCCGTCCGAAGGCACCGCCGCGGCCACATCCGCCGCGCAGGACGCGTATGTCTACCGTGCGGTTTTCTCCGACCTTCCGGAGGAGCTGGAGAATCTCTCCGGCATCGTATGGTACTCCGGACGCTTTTACGCGATCTCCTATATCTACGATGCACAGGCGGAAGCGTCCTCCAATGCCGCCGTCTCCTTCCTGCCCGACGGAAGCGATGTGAAGAGCGTTCCGCTCAGCCTCGGAGACCGCACCTCCGCAAGCGCCTTCTGGCCGCTGTCCGATGGAGGAGGCTGGGTGCTCGCCGAGTCCTATCCCGATACGCCGGGCGATGACTATACGGGCCCTGAGTACACGCTTCTCCGCGTGGACGGGACGGGAGCCGAGACGCAGCGCATCGATCTCTCCTTTGCTGCCGGGGATGCGGATTACGCCTACATCGAGTCCTTCCTTGCGGATGCACAGGGGCATATCCTCTTCACCTGCGACGACAGGCTCCATGTGCTGGATGCCGACGGCAGCCGTCTGTTTGACCTCTACAGCAGCTGGGGTGCATCGCTTTCCCTGACTGCGGACGGCGTTCCCGTGCTGGCATGCTATAACGAGCAGGGCAAGTATTCCGTCCGCACCATCGACATCGCGGCCAGGGCCTTCGGAAAGACCTACTCCGCGGCGGGCACCGATCTGCAGATAATTCTGGCGGGAGACGCAGAATATGAGCTCTACGCCATAGACTCAGACGTTCTCTGCGGCTTCGGCGCGGATTCCGAAAGCCCGGAGAAGATCTTCAGCTTCCTCGACCTCGACATCCTTTCCGACCGCGTCGGTGCCATCGCGAAAACCGGCGGGGACAGCTTCACGGCCTTCGTATACGACGAAAACGGCAGCACGCAGCTGTGCACCATCAGCCCCGCTCCTGCGGGACAGGAAAAGACCACGCTGACGCTTGCCTGCCTCTATGCGGATTCCGAGCTGAAGGAAAGCGTCATCGCCTTCAACCGCTCAAGCACGGAGTACCGCATAAACCTCGTCGATTACTCCGTCTACGACACCGATGAGGACTCGGATGCCGGACTGACGAAGCTGTCCACCGAGATCACCTCCGGCCAGGTGCCCGACATTCTGGAGCTGTCCCATCTTCCCTATTCGACCTACGCCGCAAAGGGGCTTCTCCTGGACCTCGGAGAGAGACTGGACTCAGACCCTGATCTGACGCGCTCGGACTTCCTCGACGGTGCCCTGCGCGCCATGAGCGTGAACGGAGGGCTGTACGGTCTGGCGCAGAACATGCAGATTTCCTGCCTGCTTTCGCTGCGCAGCATCGTGGGAGACAAAAGCATCCTTACGCCGCATGAGCTCCTTGAGCTTCTGCAGGCGCATCCCGGCGCCTCCCTCATCCCCGACAACACCGCCCAGACCGTCCTCTATATGCTGAGCATGTTCATGCTCGACGACTTCATCAACACGGAAACCGGCACCTGCAGCTTCGATTCCGACGAGTTCCGCGAGCTTCTGGAGATTGCCGCGCTTTCGCCGGCGGAGCTGGATTATGACAACTACGAATACGTCGAGCCGCTCCAGCTTCTCACGGAGGGCTCCGTCCTCTTCAACATCATGAATCTATACGACACGGTCGATCTCCAGTACAGCAGCAAGGTTCTGGGCGATGAGCTCGCCATTGTCGGCTACCCGACGGGCACAGGAACGGGCGTCGTTGCCCAGCTCGACACGATGCTCGGCATCAGTGCCTCCTCACCCAACGCCGATGCCGCGTGGGCCTTCATCAAGAGCCTCTACGCCGGTGACGGCTCCGGGGAGGGGTACTCGGGGTACTTCCTGATTCCGACGCTGAAGTCCGGGCTGGAGGCCATGCTCCGCGAAGCCGCAACGCCCTCCACCTACACCGACGAAAACGGCGAGACGATCGAGTATCCCAAGATGAGCATGAGCATGGGCGACGGTCCGATGATCGAGATCTACGCCGCCTCCGAGGAGGAGATTGCGCTCTTCCGCTCCATCGTCGACTCCGTCGACCGCTCCTACAGCTACGATTCGACGCTCATGAGCATCATCATGGAGGAGTCCGCCGCCTTCTTCGCGGGGCAGAAGACCGCCGCTGAGGTTTCCTCCGTCATCCAGAGCCGCGTGCAGATCTACATCTCGGAAACCCGCGGATAACCCTCCCGATAATAAAAAAAGACGGGGCTGCAGCATATAAAATGCCGCAGCCCCGTTTTCTGAAGTGCCGGTTTTTCAGTTCCAGACGCTTTCCGTCACGGCGCGATGCAGGAGCACCGCGACCTCG
This sequence comes from Butyricicoccaceae bacterium, assembly GCA_963630045.1. Taxonomy (GTDB): domain Bacteria; phylum Bacillota; class Clostridia; order Oscillospirales; family QAMX01; genus JAAZKA01. Next base: position 7,839 of record CAVGLF010000009.1, read on the forward strand.
GCGCGGGAGATCGCGCCTGATGGACGCAGCCACGCCGCCGTGTCCTTTGTCACCACGCCGGATTCGCAGCCCCATGCGTAGGCATCATGCGCCCATGCGGACGCGCTGCCGGGATAGCTGCCCTCGGTTTTGCTGCCCAAAAGCTTATACAGCAGCTGCACCGTCTGCTCGCGCGTCAGCTGGCTGTCCGGCGCGAAGCGATTGTTTCCGACACCCGAGATGATGCCCTGCTCCGAGCCCCAGGCGATGGCATCGGCGTAGTACATGGAGGCGTCCACGTCGGTAAAGCTGCAGGGCGCCGCAGGCTCCGGGGAGCCCGCCATGCGCCAGAGCACGGTCGCCATCATGCCGCGCGTCATGCCGGTGTAGGGTCCGAACATATCGGTGCTGACGCCTCCGATGATGCCTCTGGCCGAGACGAAGTCCGCGGCGTTTTTGACCCAGTCATAATCCGCGTCGCGGAAGGCTGTGGATTCGTCCTGGACAAGCGCAAGCCTCGTGCTTCCGTCGACGCGCACGCGCATGGCGGAGGGGGAGACGGCGGCCGAGCTCATGACCGTCGTGCGCGTCCCGTCATCCGCGACCTCTGCGGCGACGGAGCCGGGGAGGAGATTCGTCCCCTGAAGCCCCACGGTCACGCGGCAGGGCGCCGTCTCAAGGCGCTGTCCGTTCTGCACAAGGTCGACGCAGACGGCGCCGTCCTCCTTCCACACGCGGACGGTGAGCGTGCCGGAGAAGTCCGCTTCATCGGAGAAGGTCAGCGTCACGCCGGCGCAGGGCGTGGAGATCGTCACGGGCAGGCTCTGCACCGTGACGGAGGCGCTGTATACGCCGTCGGATCCGGCCTCCGCATCGATCACCGCCGTGCTGACGCGCGCTACTGCGGGGTAGGCCTCGCTTGCGACGTCCGGCAGGGTGGCAGCCGAGGCGGAGACATAGAGCGTGCCGTCCTGCAGCGTGATGCCCTTGCGGCGGAAGAGCTCGTTTATCGTGACAAGCTCATAGCCGTTTTCGATCAGCTCCGGAATCGCCTTGCAGGCGGCCTCGACGGTCGTCTTGTACAGGTCGTGCATGAGGACGATATCGCCGTCGCGGGCGGTCATGATCTTCTTATAGACGCTGTTCGTGCTGCGGTACTTCCAGTCCAGCGTATCGACCGACCAGTTGAACAGAGGCGCTCTGGCGGCGGCGCACACGCGGCTGTTGTACGCGCCTCCGACGGGGCGCACGGCGTACTTGGTATTTCCTCCGACGGCCTTCAGCGTATCCAGCGTCTGCAGGATCTCGCTGTCCAGCGCATCGGCGGAGAGCTTCGTCAGGTTCTTATGGTTCTGCGTATGATTGCCCAGCTGGTGACCCTCCTGCGCAATCCGCTCAAGCTGGGAGGAGTAGTCCGAGAGCCTGTAGCCGGAGACGAAGAAGGTCGCATGCGCGCCGTATTCCGCCAGCGTATCGAGCAGCGTATCCGTATACGCCGACGGGCCGTCATCGAAGGTGAGCGCAATCAGCTTCGTTTCCTCCGTCTCTGCCGCAAGAGTGCACGGGAGGCAGCTCATAACGGTCAGACAGGCGAGAACGAGGGAGAGTGCCCTGAGAATCCGGGAGTTTTTCATATCGGTGTACCTCTTTTCCTTGGGATTTCGTATCTGCTTCATTGGACGCAGAAAACTTTGGAGATGTTTCCGGGAATTTTCGAAATGTCGCAAAATTCCCGTGCTCCGGGGGGCTTTGTGGTCGGGGAGTGCCCCGAACCCCCCCTTCTTTTCGCCGGAGGATCCCGCACTGCCTTTACTGCCGTGCGCCCGAAGGGTTTTTTGTGGTCGGGGAGTGCCCCGAACCCCCTTTCTTTCGCCGGGGGGGGAGCTCCCGCAGCGCGGCTGCTGCCGTGCGCCCGAAGGGGTTTTGTGGTCGGGGAGTGCCCCGAACCCCCTTTCTTTGCCGAAGGGGACTCCCGCAGCGCGGCTGCTGCCGTGCGCCCGAAGGGGTTTTGTGGTCGGGGAGTGCCCCGAACCCCCTTTCTTTGCCGAAGGGGACTCCCGCAGCGCGGCTGCTGCCGTGCGCCCGAAGGGGTTTTGTGGTCGGGGAGTGCCCCGAACCCCCTTTCTTTGCCGAAGGGGACTCCCGCAGCGCGGCTGCTGCCGTGCGCCCGAAGGGGTTTTGTGGTCGGGGAGTGCCCCGAACCCCCTTTGCTTTTGCCGGGGGGGAGCTCCCGCAGCGCGGCTGCTGCCGTGCGCCCGAAGGGCTTTTTTGTGGTCGGGGAGTGCCCCGAACCCCCTTTGCTTTGCCGGGGGGGGAGCTCCCGCAGCGCGGCTGCTGCCGTGCGCCCGAAGGGCTTTTGTGGTCGGGGGGTGCCCCGAACCCCCTTTGCTTTGCCGAAGGGGAGCTCCCGCAGCGCGGCTGCTGCCGTGCGCCCGAAGGGGTTTTGTGGTCGGGGAGTGCCCCGAACCCCCTTTCTTTCGCCGGGGGGGAGCTCCCGCAGCGCGGTTGCTGCCGAGCGCCCGGGGGGCTTTTTGGCCGGGGGGTGCCCCCTTTTCCCCTCTGAGCCTGAAATCCTTCCGCTAAAAACACGGGGGAGGCCTTGGAATGCAGCGGAAAGCCCGGATTTTCCCTGCTGTCAGTGGGGGGAAAATCCGGGCTGTGAGGCCTTAAGCGCGGGAAGAGGGAATCAGTCCGCTACGATGCGGCGGGCGCAGACGTATCTCGTGTTGTAGTACGCTTCGTCCAGTCCCGTGATCTTCACGTAGTCCCCCGTGGAGGGAGAATGGATGAAGTTGCCGTCGCCGACATAGATGCCGACGTGGCCGACGGAGTATCCCGCGCGGGAGAAGAAGACCAGATCTCCGGGCTGGAGCTCGGATTTCTCAATGGCCGTGCCGTTCTTCGTCTGAGCGGCGGAGGAACGGTTCAGCGAATAGCCGAAGTTTTTGAAAACGTACTGCGTGAATCCCGAGCAGTCGAAGCCCGTGGACGGGGAGCTTCCGCCGTAGACGTAGCGCGTGCCGATGTAGCTCATGGCGTACTCGACAATCTGCGCACGCAGGGAGGAGGTCGTGCTTTCAAGCGTCTCCTTCGCTTCCTCTACAACCGTCGCGACCGCGTCGGGATTGATGGTCTCCTCGATCGTCGCGTAGCTGTCCGAATTCGGCAGATCCTCCGTGATGTCGGGATCCAGCGCATCGGGATCGTTCATCGTGGACGGTCCGTAGACCACGCCGTTTACGCGCAGATAGTCCGCGCTGATGTAGCCTACGTACTCCGCATAGCGGACGTAGTACCAGCCGTCGGTATACCCGAGAAGGCGAACCTTCGTGCCGGAGAGCAGACGCGTCACGCGGTCCGAGCTGACGGACGGCTCCGAACGCAGATTGACGGTGGACGAGCTGGAGGACGCCGTGACCATGCCGTAGCCGATCTCGACGTAGATGTCCTCATCAAACGTGACGTAGTCGACGAAGATGAAGCCCTGCTGTCCCTTGTAATCGATGCTGTACCAGTTGCCCAGACGTCCCTGAATCTCGACGGTCTCGCCGCGATGCACCTGACCCACAAGGGAGGACTTCACGGACGTTTCCGAGCGGACGTTCAGGGCGGCGGTATCAATGGTGCCGTCCAGCGCGAACGCGCCACAGGTCAGCATGAGCGCGGCAAACGCAAACGCAATCGTCGTGCGGATGCAGAGGCTCAGGCTGCGCGGTTTCGTTTCACTCATCGGTGCAAAACTCCTTTTTAAAAGACCGAAGGAGCAAACACGCGCTTTGCGGGGGTGGGGGAGATTTATACGTTCTCCGATGCCAAAGCGCGATCCAGCCAGATCGCTCCGACGTCCAGCGCGTCGTACAGACCGGCCTTTTCCCCGTGCTTGACGATTCTCTCCAGCGGGCTCGTCTCGGGATCCGTTTTCATTAAGGATACCGCAACGCGCGACGCAACCGTGAAATCGCCCTGCTTCTTTGTTTCGAGAATCCGCAGCATGACGATGTACGGATCACGCATATCGCCATAATACAGCTCCGTGTCCTGCCTCAGCAGAGGACGTCCGCGATAGACCAGATTCTCAGTTGCTTTCTTCGGGGTGACTGCCATGTTGTTTCCTCCGTTTTTGGAAGTGCCGACAGGCCGGACAACTCATCTTTTGAAATCCGGATTTCAAAAGGGTTACAGCTTGTTACCACTTCGTAACTATTATACCACAGGCCGGATGCCCTGTAAAGGGGATGTCCGACAAAAATTACGTTTGAGTTTTGTGCATATCGCGCAAAGGGGATGAGTGTACCGGGGAAAAAGGTTACAAAACCTTAATGGCGTACTGCTCGCAGGCGGCGCCGCAGTAGCCGCAGAGGACGCAGCGCGCGGGGTCGGGAACCATGCGTCCGTCGATGATGCGCGCCGCACCGTTTTTGCACAGGCTCACGCAGTTTCCGCAGCCGATGCACCATTCCTCGATGTGAAGGCGGCGTTTTTTGGCGCGGACGGCGGCCTCCTGCGCAGGGGTGAAGGCGCCGGTTTCGAAGAAGCCGATGTCGGCGTCCACTTCGTCCTCGCTCTGCATGCCGATGGCGACGGAGGCAAGCTCCGGCAGCGAGGTAATGTACTCAAGACATTCCCGCGGCTTTTTGTGCAGATTGCCGCCGCCGAAGGCCTTCATGGCGTAGACGCCGGCGCCCGAGGCTGCGGCGCGGACGATGGCCTGCTCCATCTGCGCGCGCGTTCCGTCGACGATGCCCCAGCCGTCGACGTTGATGAGCGGAAAGACGACGTCCAGTCCCAGAGCCGTCGCCGCATCGACAGCGGCGACATGATGCGCAGACAGTCCGACGGCGCGGATGATGCCGCGGCTTTTCAGCGTGTAGAGCATGTCCAGCGCTTCCCGGTGTCCGCGCACGGTGAAGATGCTCTCCTGCTCATGCAGCATGAAAATATCGATGACGTCGCGGTCGAGCGCGCGTCGCGCCTCGTCCACGGCGTCAAGTGCCATGTCGGCGGTCCAGATATAGGCCTTGGAGGCGATCTTGATGTCCCGCTCCGGGCAGCGCTTCAGTGCGGCGCGTACCTGCGGATAGACGCGGTAGAGCTGCGCACAGTCCACGAAGTTGATGCCCCGGGAAAAGGCGTATGCCATGACCTCCGCCGCACGGTCGATTTCGTAATTGCCCTGCAGCGGCGCCATGGTGAGGCTGCCGAAGCAGATGCGCGAGACACGGAGTCCCGTGCGTCCCAGGGTGCGGTACTCCATACGTGTCAGGCCTTCAGATAGTTGCGCACAAGCTCCTGCAGCAGCTCATCCCGGTCGATCATGCGGATGAGTGCGCGGGCGTTCTTGTGGTTGGTGATATAGGTCGGATCCTCGCTGAGAAGGTAGCCCACAATCTGATTGACGGGGTCATAGCCCTTCTCCACCAGAGCCTGGTATACGGTCAGGAGGATGTCGCGCATCTCCTGCTCACGATCGGCGTTCAGACGGAATTTTATCGTATTGTCCATCATAAAAAAGGACACCCCCTGCCTTCAGTGCGGAATGACTCCCCGCCCTTTTCAAGAGGAAAAAAGCGGGACATCGCCATGGACTCAGTATACCCCATTTCCCGCGAAATGTAAAGGGCGCATACGTTACAATTTCGGGACATTTGCGCACCCCGGGAACTTAATTTTTTTGTGCGTACGTCCGCGCCGGGCACCTTACCCGGAGGTGCGGCCGACTACCGCGCGGGAAAGCGCGCCATAGTCGCAGATCCTGCGGGCGAGCTCCGTGACGCCCTCGCGCGTGACGGCGTCGTAGCGATCAAGGGTCTCCTCCACGGGAGGTACGCGTCCGAGAAAGAGCAGGCTCTGTCCCATGCGCGTCATGCGCGACATGGTGGACTCAAGCCCCATGAGGAGATTGGACTTGATCTGGCCGCGCGTGCGGTCGAGCTCCTCCGCCGTCGGGCCGTCCTGAAGGAATTCCTCGATGACGCGGCGGATGAGCGCCTCGGCGCGCGCCTGATTGGCGCCGGAAAGCGCGGTGTAGATGCCGAAAAGCCCCGTATCGGCGTAGCAGGACTGATAGGTATAGATCGAGTAGCACAGCCCGGAGTCCTCGCGCACACGCTGGAAGAGGCGGGAGCTCATGCCGCCGCCCAGAATGCTGGAGAAGACCTGGGACTCAAAGCGGTCGGGCGCATCGAAGGGGAGGCCGGGGAAGCCGAGGCAGAGGTGGTTCTGCTCGATGTCCTTCTCCGTATAGATCTCCCCGGAGTGATACGACGCGGGGCTGATTGCGGGTGCGGGACGGGCGGGCAGCGTCTCGAACACGTCGCAGAGCTGCCGGAGGACGGCATCATCGAAGCTGCCGGCGAGGGAGACGACGATGTTTTCCGGAACGTAGTGCGCGTCCATATAGGCATGCAGCGTCTGACCGTTCATGGGTGCGAGCGTATCGCGCGTGCCGGCGATGGGACGTCCCAGAGGGGAACCCGGGAACACCACGGAGGAGAGCTTGTCCGACACGAGCTCGTCCGGCGTATCCTCGACCATGTCGATTTCCTCATAGACGACGGTGCGCTCGAGGTTTAAGTCGCGCTCGCGGAACAGGGAGTGCAGGAACATATCGGACAGCACATCGA
>CAVGLF010000009.1:14544-25992 GCA_963630045.1 Butyricicoccaceae bacterium
ATGGCGGCGGGAAGCTCGGAATCGAGTGCGCGGAAGTAGAAGGTGGTGTTCTCCTTGGCGGTATAGGCGTTGAACTGGCCGCCCAGGCGATCCATGGCGGCGGCGATGTCGGAGGCCTGGCGCGTGGGCGTGCCCTTGAAGAGCATATGCTCGATGAAGTGCGAGATGCCGTTTTCCTCACGCGTCTCGCAGCGGCTTCCGTTTGCGACCCAGATGCCCAGAGACGCCGAACGGACGGCCGGAACGCGTTCGTATACGATGCGCACTCCGTTGGAACAGACGATGGTTTCCATGGTTTGCAGTCCTCCGTTTCCCCTTAAAAGGGGGAGAAATCGATGAAACGAGGGCGGGGCATCCGTAAAAGCCCGCCCTCGTTTTTTGCTGCAGGTACCGTCTTCCTCCCGCGTGCTCCGGGGAAAAAACCGGGAGCTTTGAAGAGGGGGGGACGGGGGAATTTCTTACTTTGTGAGCTTTTCCTCGTCGCGGACGTCCTTGCGGGAGAGATTGACGCGGCCCTTCTCGTCGATCTCCATGACCTTGACCCAGGTCATGTCGCCGACGTTCAGAACGTCCTCAACCTTCGCCACGCGGCGGTTTTCCAGCTTGGAGATATGCACGAGACCCTCCTTGCCGGGTGCCAGCTCGACGAACGCGCCGATCGGGATGACGCGCGTCACGCGGCCGTAGTACACGTCGCCGGGCGTCGGATCGTGCGCAATGCCCATGACCCACGCCAGAGCCTTGCGGCAGGCGTCGATGTCGATGGCGGAGATGAACACGGAGCCGTCGTCCTCGATGTCGATCTTCGTGCCGGTTTCGGCGGTGATCTTCTGGATGACGGAGCCGCCCTTGCCGATGACCTCGCGGATCTTCTCGGGGTCGATTTTGGCGGAGAGCATCTTCGGCGCGTAGGGAGACAGCTCCGCGCGCGGCTCGGAGATGCAGGGCAGCAGGATCTCGTCGAGGATCTCGAAGCGGGCCTTCTTCGTGCGCTCCAGCGCGGAGGCGATGATCTCACGGGTCAGACCGTCGATCTTCAGATCCATCTGGATGGCGGTGATGCCCTTCTTCGTGCCGGCGACCTTGAAGTCCATGTCGCCGAAGAAGTCCTCGACGCCCTGGATATCGGTGAAGGTCTCCCACTTGTCTCCCTCGGTGATCAGACCGCAGGAGATGCCGGCGACGGGTGCCTTGATCGGGACACCGGCGTCCATCAGCGCGAGCGTGGAGCCGCAGATGGAGCCCTGGGAGGTCGAGCCGTTGGAGGACAGAACCTCGGAGACGAGGCGGATGCAGTAGGGGAACTCCTCGACGGACGGGATGACGGGCTCCAGCGCGCGCTCGCCCAGAGCACCGTGTCCGATCTCGCGGCGGCCGGGGCTGCGGGAGGGCTTGGCCTCGCCGGTCGAGTAGGACGGGAAGTTATAATGATGCATGTAACGCTTGGTCTCTTCCTCGTAGATGGTATCAAGCGTCTGGGAATCGGCGATGGTGCCCAGAGTGGCGATCGTCAGAACCTGGGTCTGGCCGCGGGTGAAGAGGCCGGAGCCGTGGGTACGCGGCAGAACGCCTACCTCGGCGGCAAGCGGACGGATCTGATCCATGGCGCGTCCGTCCACGCGCTTGCCCTGCATGAGCCACTCGCGGACGACAAACTTCTCAAGCTTGTACAGCGCGTCGCCGATCAGCGCGTCGGCATCCGGATACTCCTCGGCGAAATGCTCCTTCACGTCGGCGGTCAGGACGGCCAGACGGGCATCGCGGACGGTCTTGTCATCGGTATCCATGCACTCGTACATCTTGTCGAGTGCGTACTCGTGAATCTTCGCGGAAAGCTCGTCATCGTGGGGCGCCAGGCAGATGTTCGTGGTCTTTTCCTTGCCGACGGCGGCGACGATGGTATCGATGAACTCGATGACCTTCTTATTCTGCTCATGCGCCTGCATGATGCCCTCGAGGACGATTTCATCCTCGACCTGATCGGCGCCGGCCTCGATCATGGCGACCTTGTCGCGGGTGGAGGCGACGGTGATGTGCATACGGCTGTTCTTGCGCTGCTCGGAGGTGGGATTCAGGACGTACTGACCGTCCACAAGACCCACGACGGTGCCGGAGATCGGGCCGTTCCACGGGATATCGGAGATGGAGATGGCGATGGAGGTGCCGATCATGGCGACGATTTCGGGCAGGTTATCGTGATCGACGCTCATGACGGTGCAGGCCACGGCGACGTCGTTGCGCATGTTCTTGTTGAACAGCGGACGCACAGGGCGGTCGATCAGGCGGGAGGCGAGAATGGCCTTCTCGGAGGGACGGCCCTCGCGGCGGCTCCAGGAGCCGGGCACGCGGCCGACGGAGTACAGGCGCTCCTCGAAATCGACGGAGAGCGGGAAGAAATCGATGCCCGCGCGGGGATTCTGGGACATGGTGGCGGTCACGAGGACGACGGTATCGCCGTAGCGGACGAGGCAGGAGCCGTTGGCGAGCTGCGCAACCTTGCCGGTCTCGACCGTCAGCGTACGGCCGCAGAGCTCCATGGAGAAGCTGTGATAATTGGGGAACTGCATGTGCGTAAACATGGGCGTATATCTCCTTTTTTAAATTTTTACATCGCCGCACGTTTAGCACTTGAAACGGCTTCGCATCCCCCGGGGAGGCTTCCTTGCCGCATATGCATTGCATCTGCGAAAAAAAAGGGGGAAAATACGCGGGGCTCTTTCAAATACTAAACCGATGCGGCGGCATGTTCGGGCGGTTTTCGCGGGGGGGGAGTGAAAAGAGGGACGGGACGCCGGAGTACAGCCTCCCGCCCCTTTGCCGCTGCGGGTTTTTCTTCCAGAGAAGAGGAAAAAGGGGAGCTTACTTGCGCAGGCCGAGCTTCGCGATCAGGGCACGATAGCGCTCGATGTCCTTCTTCTGCAGGTAGTTGAGCATCTTGCGGCGCTGGCCGACCATCTTCAGCAGACCGGTGCGGGAGTGCTTGTCCTTCTTGAAGACGGCGAGGTGAGCGTTGAGCTGGTTGATACGCTCGGTGAGGATGGCGATCTGAACCTCGGGAGAGCCGGTATCGGTCTCATGGACGCGGTTCGCTTCGATGATGGCGGTCTTTTCTTCCTTGAGCAGCATGGGTTTTGTCCTCCGATAAAATGAATAAAATGCCCAAAGCCCGGGACGGGGATACGGAAGGAGGTCTCCCCGCTCTGCGCCGTTGGGTTCACACGAAAAGGGGGAAGCGTGTGCTTTTTTCCCTAATCGTACACCGTACTACTATAGCACGAATCCGCGGGACTGTCAAGAGAAAATCCCCCTTCAAAAGGGGGATTTTGCCGGCTTTTGCGGGGGAAGGGTCATGTGAATGTCTTCGGGTACGCAGTGTGCCGCAGGACGTGCGTGCGGGCGGGGGAGAAAAGGGGATGCTCCGGCGGAATGGGGAAAAGCCCCTCCTGGGTGCAGCCCGCGCTCAGTGCCGTGCGCCGCGAGGCCTCGTTTCCCGGAAGGCAGCAGATGCTCACCTGCGGCATGCCGCAGCGTCCGGCGCAGGCGATGAGAAGCCGCGCCGCGCGCGCTGCCAGCCCGTGCCCGCGATGGGCCGGAAAAATCGTGTAGCTGATGTGCCCGTTCCAGAAGAGCGCTTCGTTATACCCGCAGCGCAGCGAGCAGCTGCCGGCGCGGGAGTCTCCCGCCAGAATGTCGAAGAAGGCCGTGCCCACGTAGCCGCGCTCCACGTCCGGCTCGTCGAGCCTCGTGCGCTCCAGCGTCACGCAGCCGTCCGAGAGATGCGTCTCCTCCGGCGCGGAAAAGCCGCAGTCCAGCTCCGCGCCGTCCCCGGACAGCCCGCGCGGCGGGAGAATCCGCCGTATGCCGAAGCGCTGCGGCATCCACGCAGCAAAGAGGACGGCGGCCTCCTGCACAAGGGGACGGTGCTCCGGAGCAAAGCAGGTGAGCGCCAGACGAAAGGCGTCCCCTTCTGGGACAAGCGCCGCCGTACCGGCTGCTCTGTCCGAGCCGGAGGCACATACGGCAAGCCCGTAGGGGACGCGGTCGTGCAGGGGATGCCGCGCATAGCTGCCAAGAAGCGCCGTCACGGCTGCGTCCGGCCCGCCGTCCGCATCTCCCGGACGCAGACGGCGCAGACGGACGCGGCCCGAATCGATCAGATAGGGAAGCATCGCGCCTTAAGCGGCGGGTTCCGCGGACTCCGCATCCTCAGATTCCGCGGTGCCCGTGAGCCAGGAGTAATCCCCGGGGACGTAGCTGCCCTCGAGCACCTCGAGCACCCGCGCGCTCTGGTACTCGTCCGCGAGATAGAACTCCGCGTTCGAGTACATCAGGACGCGTCCGTCATCCATGAACCAGAGCCGGACCCGGACATCCGAGCGGGCGCCGGCGGCTTCGTCCGTCTCGGGGATGTAGAAGCGCAGCTCGTACTCCGGATCGCGCTCGACGGTTGCCGTGGCGCGTCCTGCGGTGTTCAGCGCCTCGGCCAGGACATAGCCGTATTCGGAGGCGTCGGAGGAAAGCTCGGACACGCGCACGGGTGCGACGGGCGTGATCTCGCAGGCGGACTGGATGCTCCAGACCGCGTGGGAGGTGAAGTTGTAGACGGGAGTTTCGGGGTCATAGATCGCGCGGGAGGGCATGAAGTACATCATGGGAAGCGTCAGAAGGGCAAGACCCAGCGCGAGCTTCCGCCGCGTGTCGGGATCGAGCTGCAGCTTCTTGAAGGTGAACTTCCGGTTGGCGGTGTAGGTGAACGCACCCGCCAGAAGAAGCGCCAGAGCCGTGAAGGTGACGCTGTAGATGTTGTCGAGCGGGTTCAGGGCGACCGGCGTCGTGATGTACTCATACCACCACTCGCCGAAGTACCCCTGCGAGAGAAAGAGCGTGAAGGAGGCGAGAATCTGACTGGCGAAATTGATCGCCCAGATCTTCAGAATGGAGGCGCGGAACATCTCGCGGTAGCTTCCGACGGAGAAGAACTTGACGCACAGCCACAGCACGCAGGTGACGACAAGAAAATCCAGAGGCAGCAGAATCAGCCACATGCTGGGGGAGGCGATCATGAACCATACGGGAACAAACATATGCGCGTACTCCGTTTCATCATATTCATCATGCGGGGAATCCCCTTCATTATACACTCAGGGGAAATGAACGTCAACGGATTTTTGTGTGAACGGAACGCGGCACCGGGCTCCTGTCAAAAAAAGGGGGGATGCTGCGCTGGAAATGGGGGGAAAAAACGCCGCATAAAAAAATAAAGGCTGCCGCGGCTGCACGGTACGGATGCAGCTGCGGCAGACGGGGGAAAACCAGGCGGGGGGGATGCCTTAATAGACGAAAAACTCCACATAGACGGCGCGGACGGCGCGTTCGAAGTCCGCCTCGTCGACTCCGATGATGATGTTCATCTCCGAGGAGCCCTGATCGATCATGCGGATGTTGATGTCCGCGCCCGCGATGGCGGAGAGCAGACGCGCCGCGATGCCCTTGGAGCGAACCATGCCGCGTCCGACGACGGCCAGAAGCGCGATGTTGCGGATGATCTCGATGTGGTCGGGATGCGCCGCCTCCTGGATTTCGTGCAGAAGCTCGTCCTCGATGCCGTCGAGAAGCTCCTCGTGCAGGACGATGCCCAGCGTGTCGATGCCGGAGGGCAGATGCTCGAAGCTGATGTTGTAGCGCTCGAGCACGGAGAGAACCTTGCGCGTGAAGCCGACCTCGGAGTTCATCATGTCCTTCTCGATGGTGATGACGCAGAAGCCGCGCTTGCCCGCAACGCCCGTGACCTTGCCCGTGCGGATCGGCGCGTCGGAGGGCTGTACGATGAGCGTGCCGGGATCCGCAGGTGCATTCGTGTTGCGGATGTTGATCGGGATGCCCGCCGCGCGGACGGGGAAGATGGAGTCCTCGTGCAGCACCGTGGCGCCCATGTAGGACAGCTCGCGGAGCTCTGAGAAGCTGATGGTCTCGATGACGCGGGGATTTGTGACAATGCGGGGATCGGCGACGGAGAAGCCCGAAACGTCCGTCCAGTTCTCATAGAGGGACGCGCCGACGCCGCGTGCGACGACCGAGCCCGTGATGTCGGAGCCGCCGCGCGAGAAGGTGCGGATCTCGCCGTCCGCGCCGCGTCCGTAGAAGCCCGGAATGACGGCGCGGGGGAAGCGCGCGGTCATCTCATGAAGCGCCGCATAGGAGCGGGTCTCGTCGAGTCTGCCCGCGGCATCGAAGAAGATGACGCCCGCGGCATCGACGAAGGGGAAGCCCAGATAGCTTGCCAGGAGGATGCCGTTCAAGTACTCGCCGCGGGAGGCGGCGTAGGCACGCCGTCCGTCCTCTGCGTACATTTTCTCGATTTCGGCGTATTCCTCCGAAAGATCGACGGTGAGGCCGAGCTCGCGGATGATGCCCTCATAGCGCTCGCGGATGGGCGCAAAGGCCGTCTCGAAGCGTTCGCCTGCGCGGACGGCATCGTAGCTCTGATAGAGGAGGTCGGTGATCTTGCGGTCTCCCGAGTGACGCTTGCCGGGAGCGGAGGGGACAACATAGCGCCGGGAGTCGTCTGCACGGACGATGGCGGCAACCTTTCGGAACTGGGCGGCGTCGGCCAGCGAGCTTCCGCCGAATTTGACGACTGTAACAGACATATGTGAAACTCCTCGCTTGATTTCAAAAAATAGTTATAATGAACACAGCTTATTATAATGTATGCGGCGCGTCATTGCAAGGTACATTTCGAACAGCTTTCCGAAAGACGTGAAAGCGTTCCTTCGGCAAAAACACCGTATAATGCGGGAAAAATCCCGTTGGAAACGTCAGAATAGGACAAAAAATACGGGACAAAAAGAGAGGGGCGCCCGGGGGAAAATGCGGATGCGGCAGCAAAATAAAATCCCCCCGGGGGGGTGCCATGCACGCCGGGGGAGGCGCGCAAAAGGCTTGCAATTCGCGGACTCCTGCGGTACAATAGGAATGGGGGAGTCGGACGGATTCCCGATTTTCCAGAAATTGATACGGCAGGAGAGAAATCAGGCATATGAAGCTTTGGGGCGGACGGTTTTCCCGGGAGACGGACAAAACGGCCAATGACTTTCAGGCATCGATACGGTTCGATCAGCGACTGTACCGGGAGGATATAGAGGGGAGCATCGCGCATGCGACGATGCTTGCCCGTCAGGGCATCATCTCCGAGGAGGACAAAACGCAGATCATCGACGGGCTGCGCGGCATTCTTGCGGACATCGAGTCGGGAAAGCTGGAGTTCTCAGAGGACAACGAGGACATCCACATGAACGTGGAGACCTTCCTGACGCAGCGCATCGGCGCGGCGGGAAAGAGGCTGCATACCGCGCGGTCGCGCAACGATCAGGTGGCGGTGGATATGCGTCTGTACACGCGCCGCATGGTCGGACACCTGGAGACGAGGGTGCTGGACGCCATCGACGCGCTGCTTGGCCAGGCGCGGGCGCATACGGGGAGCGTCATGCCCGCCTATACGCATCTCCAGCGCGCGCAGCCCGTGACCTTCGGACACTATATGATGGCGTGGGCGCAGATGCTGCGCCGCGACTATACGCGTCTTGACGACTGCCGTGCGCGTATGAACGAATGCCCCCTGGGTGCGGGTGCCTGCGCGACGACGACCTATCCGCTCGACCGCGCCTTCACAGCCGGCGCGCTGGGCTTTGACCGTCCGACGGCGAACTCGCTGGATTCCGTGTCCGACCGCGACTACCTTCTGGAGCTTATGTCCGATCTCTCCATTCTGATGATGCATCTGTCGCGCATGTGCGAGGAGCTCTGCCTGTGGTGCTCGTGGGAATTCCGCTTCGTCGAGATGGATGAGGCGTACTCGACGGGCTCCTCCATCATGCCGCAGAAGAAGAACCCCGACATGGCGGAGCTTATCCGGGGCAAGACAGGACGCGTGTACGGCGATCTGATGGGACTCCTGACCGCGATGAAGTCGCTGCCGCTTGCGTATAATAAGGATATGCAGGAGGACAAGGAGGCGGCGTTCGACGCGATGGACACCGCGGACATCTGCCTGGAGGTCTTCGCGCCGATGGTGCGCACGATGCGCGTCCGCACGGAGCGTCTGCGCGAGGCGGCAGGACGGGGCTTCATCAACGCGACCGATGCCGCGGACTATCTGGTGCGGCACGGTATCCCCTTCCGCGATGCCTACACCGCCGTCGGTCGGCTCGTCGCCGTCTGCACGGAGCGCGGCATGACGCTGGAGGAGCTGCCTCTGGAGGAGTGGCAGAGGATTCACCCGGCCTTCGGAGAGGATCTCTACGATGCCATCTCGCTGGATGCCTGCGTGAACGGACGCAGGGTGTACGGCGGCCCCGCGGAGGAAAGCGTGCTTGCGCAGATTGCGGACATGGAAGCCTTCGTAAAGGAAGGCAGAGCGCACACGGCAGCCGAAGAATAAACACGGCATAAATACAATATAAAAGGCATTTCCCACAGGAAAAATAATCAGAGCGTTTTTCCCCCCAAAAAAAGCACCCTCCCGATTTTTCGTTTGCCCCGGAGCCATCCCGCCCGATAAACGAAAACGGGCGGGATGAGGGGAAAAGCGCTCTTTTGCTTTTTCTTTATAGAGGACAATAAAACAGTAAAGGGAGACTCAAGCCATGCGTCGTACGGTCAAACGCGATCCGTTTTTTGCCAATCAGCCGCCGATGTCTTTCCTGGAGGAGCTTCGAAGCCCGCTGCACGCGGAAAAGCCCGCGGGATTTGGCGTGCGGACGGCGGGAGAGGACGAGGTCTGTGTCCGGGGGCTCTTCACGGACTTCGATTTTCCCGATCCCGAGGGCGTCCTTGAGACGATTTACGAGGATTTTGCGCGCTTTCTGCGCGTGACGGAGGTTTCGGGGAGCCGCATCCCCGTGCGCATCCGTCAGGTGCCGGTGCCGGTCTTCGAGTCATACCGCATATGCGTGACGGACGATGCCGTGATGATTGAGGCGGGAGACACCGAGGGCGTGCGAAGGGCACTTGTGCGGATTGAGGACGAGATGTGCCGCCGCGAGGGGCCGTACCTGCCGCGCGGAACGCAGGAGCGCGTGCCGCATATCCGCGCCCGCATCACGCGCTGCTTCTTTTCGCCGATCAACCGACCCCCGAAATACGGGGACGAGCTGTCCGACGACATCGATTACTACCCCGACGAGTACTTAAACCGCCTCATGCACGACGGCGCGAACGGGGTCTGGATCTACACGCGCTTTTCCGATCTGGTGGAGTCGTCGTATCTGACGCATTACGGAAAGGGACGGGAGGCGCGCATGGAGAAGCTGCGGCGCGTGATCCGCAAGTGTGCACGCTACGGCATCGGCGTCTACATCTTCGCCATCGAGCCCGTCGCACTGACCGAGGAGGAGGCGGAGCGGTATCCGCAGGCCGCAGGTGCGCACTGGGGCGGCCGGCGGGCGTTCTGCACGGATACGGACTTCGGACGCGCCTTCTGCGAGGAGGCGGGAAGGCGGCTCTTCGAGGAGGCTCCGGGGCTTGCGGGGTTTATCAGCATCACCTACGGCGAGCGGGTGACGTCCTGCGCCTCGGCGTACCGCGGATGCGACTGCCCGCGCTGCGGGAACCGGGAGCCCGGCGAGGTGCTGGCGCAGGCGGTGGATGCGCTGACGCGCGGGATGCGGGCACAGAAGCCCGACGCGACGCTTGTGAGCTGGACGTACGGGCACAGGGTCTGGAGCTTCGACGACATCTGCGACTATGTGCGCCGCGCTCCGGGCGGAGTGGCGCTCATGCAGAACTTCGACGACATGGGATATGAGGATCAGCTGGGACGGATGCGTCAGGCGGTCGACTACTGGCTGTCGTACATCGGCCCGTCGGAGCTGTTCCGCATCACCGCCCAGGAGGCGCGCAGCTCGGGGAAGGAGATATTTGCGAAGCTGCAGGTCTGCTGCTCCCACGAGGTCGCAAGCGTCCCCTATGTGCCGGTGCCGGGCATCCTGTATAAGAAGTACCGCGCGGCGCATGAGCTGGGGGTTTCGGGCGTGATGCAGTGCTGGTATTTCGGCAACTACCCCTCGCCTGAGTCGAAGGCCGCGGGAGAGCTGGCGTTCGAGGACTTTTCACGCGGAGAGGACGCCTTCCTTTCGGATCTCGCCGCCGTGTACTGGGGGCGAAGCCGTGCGGAGCAGGTTGTCCGTGCCTGGCGGTACTTTGAAAAGAGCTACCGGCTCTATCCCATCAACGTGATGTTTTCCTACTACGGTCCGATGCACGACAGCGTCGTCTGGGAGCTGCAGCTGCTGCCGAAGAATTTCTCGCTTCCGAGAAGCTGGCAGACGCTGGACCCGACGGACGGCGACCGCATCGCCGAGGCGCTGCTGGAGGGGCATACGCTCGCGGAAGCCGTGACCCTTACGGGGCGCATGGTGACGTACTGGAACGCGGGACTGCGGGTGCTGGGCGAGCTTGAGGCCGGGGACGCGCGCCGCCGCGAGCAGGTGAGCGTTGCCCGTGCGCTGGGACTGCTGTTTGAGGGCGGGCATGATATTCTGGAGTTCTACGAACTGCGCGACCGGCTCGGACGCGGGGAAAAGCCGTGGGAGACCCTGGACGCCATGCGCGCGATCGTGAACCGCGGCATCCGGCAGAGCGAGGCGATGCGCGCGCTCTGCCTGCAGGACGGACGGCTGGGGTATCACTCGGAGGGGGAGGGGTACAAATTCTTCCCCGAAAAGCTCGACCGGCGCATCGAGAGCCTGCGCGGACTTCTCAGGACCGAGTTCCCGGAGGTTGAGCAGCGTCTTCGGGAGGGAAAGGCGCCTCTGGCCTACTACAAAGGAGAGGAGGAAGACGCGAAGCACTATGCACTGGGGCACGGTGACGTGCGGGACGCTGAGTGGGAGACGCTCACGGACGGACGCGCCGCCTTCCGCGCGGCATACGATGCGGACGCGCTGACAATCGAGCTTTATGCCCCGTATGCCTGCCGGTTTCTGCTGACGGCGGAGTTTTGCCTTCTGTGGCCGGAGGCCTCCGTGTTCATCGGGGAGGACGGAAAAACCGCGCTGTATCACTCCGGTATGCTGTATCATTCCCTGTTCGGGGAGCGGGCGGAGCGGAGCCTTGCACGGTGGAGAACCTGCGTGCTGCCGGACGGGGAGGGCACGCATGTGCGGGTGACGCTTGCGCGGCGGGACATCGACTGGGACGGGCATACGCCCATGAAGCTGCGCGCCGCGGCCTTCCGGGAGATGCCGGAGCCCGGAGATTCTGCACGCGGCATCCTCTGGTGCACCGAGGAAAACCCCGTTGCGACGCTGGGAAAGGACGAGCTCTCGCCCGGAGAATTCGGATGGCTCATGCCGTAACAATCATTTAATATTTCCGTAAAATGTACGAGCCGCCGGACTGACAAAAACAGCCCGGCGGCTCTTGGCACTTTTGGACAGTATACAGGGT
>CAVGLF010000010.1:0-495 GCA_963630045.1 Butyricicoccaceae bacterium
CGCATCGCCCCAGGTATCGCCCGTGTTGGCCGAGCCGATGCCGAGCTCCGGCATCTTGCCGTCAGCTGTGACGCAGATGGTCTTCGAAATCGAGTCGGCGGCGTTGGTGTCGCCCGTCTTCCGCAGATTGATCGTAATCGTCACGTCACCCGAAGTATTGTAGTACGAAGACGCTTTGTCCACGATTACGCCGTTTCCGGCCAGTACATACTCGCCGCTTGTGAGGGAGCTCTCCGCGAATGTGATCTCCTTGGTCGCCGTATTGGTCGAGGTACGGGCTTCAACCCAGTATCCTTCCGGAAGCGCACTGCTCAGCGTGACGGTGAAGGCATTCTTCGCCCCCGCCTTCCACACGCCGGCTGTATTGAGCGTCATCGTCGGGAGGGTCACCGCGGCGCCGGAGACGGAGTAATTGAAGCTGCGCTCGGTGCCCGAAACCACCGTGCCGGTCGCGTCATAGATCGCGGCGGTGACGGTCGCGCCTGTTGTATTCTT
>CAVGLF010000010.1:505-25560 GCA_963630045.1 Butyricicoccaceae bacterium
TGTTCTTATTGTAGGGCTTGCTTTCAGCCGTATACAGCTCGAGCTTTCCGCTTTCGTTCACGATGAGCTGCGCCGACTGCACGTTGGAGCCTGCGTTCGGCACGGAGGTATACGCGCCTTCATACTCGAAAACGGTCGAGGTGCTGTCAAGGCCCGATGTGAGTCCGACATAGTACCCCGTCGGAAGCGCCTCCGTCAGGGTAAAGGTGAAGGCGCCGGTCTTGCCGTCCGTATAGGCCGCATTACCCGGCATGGAGATGTCGGCCATATGCCAGAGCGTGACGGGGAGCTCCTGCCGCGTGCCCTCAATCTCAACACCATTCGCGAAGAGTGCCGAGCAGATCGTGATCTCCTGCGTCACAGCGGATGTGTAAGCCGTGCCGGTATCCGTTGCGGCCACCGCTCCGTCTGAATCGAGGGTGTATTGGGTTGTTTTATACTCTTTTTGGTAGCTTTCGGGCTTCAGGCTCGACCATGTGCGCATGTCCACCGGAACGTTGTAGGAGCCAATTTTCGCGGACGGCGTGACGGTGAAGCTTCCCGCCGTGCCGATCCACGGAGTGCTGTCCTGCGCAATCGAAATTGTCGGGACGGCGTAGATCGTGATCGTACTCTCCGCCGTGGTCACGGGCGTGGTCTCGCCGTCCTTGAACAGCCCCGCCGTGACGGTGACGGTCTTCTGACGTTCCGTGTCCGTGACGCTCAGAGCCTCTGTCGGATTCTGCGTGACGCTCCCGTCCTGTTTGATGTAGAACGTCACCTTTTTCGCACCGTTCAGCGCGTCGGTGCTCGCATACGCGTCTGTGTCAAGGGGCAGAGACTTCCACTCCGACTCCCTGGTATCGATTTTGGTCTTGAATTTCACGGAATACCCATCCGGGAGCGCGTCCGTATACGCGGTCGTGCCGCCCGAATCGGAACAGAGCAGCAGCGATTTCGCTGCTGCTCTGTTGGCCATCACCTTCGTGCCGGGCACGAAGGTGAGGCTTAAGCCGGTGGCTGGGGCTACCTTGAAATAGAAGTACTGCACGGTGCTTTCGTCAATGGTATCAGTCTGTTCACTGCCGTTTCGCCAGTACACCTTGATGCGGATCGCGGTTGCGTTATTAGCCGGCAATCCGAGTTTATCGGCCGTAGCGGTCAAGCCAAACTGAGTGCCGTTGCTCCAAATGTAGAGCGCTGTGCCATTCTCATACGTCACGTAGTGCGTAGTGAGATTACCAGTACCGTCCTCCCAATCCTGATTCGCAGCATTACCAGCGGTCAGGTCGGGGTTAGACTTCGTCGTGTACTGCACGTACACCCACGGCGTATGCGTTTGTTCATACGTGCTGTTCTCCGCCCAAGTTACCTTGAAGGAGTTGTCCTTTGTCCATTCGGTGCCGCTGGTCAGCGCGACGGAGAACGTCGGGGCGGTCGCGGCGACGACGGGGGTGTACTTCCACGTCGCGGAGGTGGCGTAGGCTTCATAGGACGTGCCGTTCACGACCCAGTAGGCCTTGACGGTGATGTCGCAGGTCGCGTCAAGCGCGGTGACGGAGTCGCCGATGGCGCCGTCCTTGCCGATCTGATACATCTTGTTCTTTTCGATGACCACAGGATCCTTCTTGTTTTCGCCAACCTTGACCATCACCATGAGCTTTGCGCCTTCGGGTGCGGTCTTAGTGTAGTTCACCTGGAAGAACGAGCCGGACACCCAAGCAGTGCCTTCGCCGTTGGTCTTGGTGACGGTCAGCTTCGGCAGAGTGCTGAGGGTGACGGTTTCGGCGTAGTGATCCTTCTTCGCCGTGTTAGCTGCAGTATCCTGCCAGTAAGGCGTGATCTTGACGATTTCGTCGCTGTCGAACGCATCAGCCGCAACGGACGCATTCGTCGCCTTGCCGTTCTTGTCGATGAAGTAATACGTATCGGATTCGATGTCGCCGTACCACTTCTTATCGCCGACAGTGATGCGGACGCGCAGCTTGAGGTTCGAAACCGGAGTTCCGGTGTAGGAGACCTTGAACATGTTGTCCTTCGTCCAGACGGTCGTGCCGTCCTTCACGGTAACCTTCAGCTCGGGATGGTCGACTTCGAAGCTGTAGGTCTTCGTCACCTTATCGGAGTTCTTACTGGCCTCACGGATGCACGCTTCTACATAGATCGCCGCATCGGAGACAAGCACGTTCTCGGGCTTCGTCGTGGAAAGCGTGCCGTCAGCCGCGATGTAGTACTTCTCGCCGACGGTGACTTTCTGAGCGGTCTTCTTGACCGCGTAATTCTGTCCCTTGTTGAGGACGACGTTCACGAGAACCTGCTGGGTAGTACGCAGATCGTCAGCCGCCGTCACGGTCAGGGTGGAGTCATTCGTCCACAGCTTGCCCTCACCGTTCTTGGTGATGGTGAGCTCGGGGGTGGTGTAGGTGTAGTTGTAGGTGTACGTGCCTACAACATCCTTGTACGTCTTGGCATCTTCGGCATCCTTGTACCAGCAGGCCGCAACATAAATGGTCTTGTCCGCGGTAAAGAGATCGGAATCCGCAACCTCAGTCGCAAGCGCGCCGAGATTGGCGTTTTCAGCGTCTGCCTTGATGAAGTACGCCTTGCCGTTTTCGAAGTCTCTGATCTTGCTGGTATTCCCGTCAAAGTTCACGACAACGCCGGCCTTGTAGCCTGCAACGGCCTTGCCGGTGTAGCTGACCGTGAGCTTGGACTCATCCGTCCAGGCGGACTTATCTGCGGGGGTAATGGTCAGCGTGGGCAGCTCGAACTTGTACTCGCAGCTTTCGTCCTTCAGTCCGGCGATGGCGCCGCCGACGCTCTTCGCCCAGAAGACGCGCACGGCGTAGCTGTGATTGGCATCAGCCAGCTCATCATCGGTGGGCTTGGTCGCGCTGATCTTCGTGTCAGCCGTGACATACAGGGTGGCAATAACGCCGTCCTTGGTCGCGCCGAGCTTCGAAATGTCAACAGGATACCACTCGCCGTAGCCGGAAGCGGTGCTTTCCTTCACGGCGGCATACAGCGTGTAGCCGTCCTGCTGTTCGCCCTCGATCTTGACCTTCAGCGCAACCGCTTCGTTCGTGAAGGTTTCCTTCTCAGCGGTCAGCGTCAGCGTGGGCAGCTCGAACTTGTAGGTGTAGGTGGCTTTCTTCAGGGTCGATTTAATCTGGGTATTACCGTCGGACGTTTCGCCCTTCACCCAGTAGACCTCGACGGTGTAGGCCGTGTCTGCCTCGGGCATCTTGTCGTCCGTGGGCTTGGTCGCGGTGACCGTGCCGTCGGACGTGATGTACAGCTTCTGCGTTCTGACGTTGTCCTGGCTCAGTCCAAGACCGCTCAGGTCAATCTTGGTCTTCGTCAACTTATCCAGAATGCAGTTGGCGTACAGGGTATAGCCTTCCTTGATCTCGCCCGTGAGGGTGACATCAAACTCGATCGGGTCGGTGAAGTTCTTATCCTCGGTCAGCGTGATTTCCGGCAGAACCAGCGCGGCGTTGTAGTCGGCGCTCGCGTAGGAATCCGGGACAACGAAGTCCTCGGTCTTGATGTTCTTCGCCATCTCGTCCGTCGGGATGACCTCGACGCCGATGCGGAACTCTTCCGCGGTGTCCAGAGTCTTGGTGACGGGCTCCAGGCTCAGCTCTCCGTCATCCGCGACATAAATGGGGGTATCATTGCCGGTGAAGGTGATGTAGTCGCTTACGCGCACCCACTCGGTGGCGCCGTTCTTCTCGACCGGCACCTGCAGGAACGCGCGGAACTGGTAATTCTCGGGGATCGAAGCCGCGCCCTCCTGCACCGTATTCACGGTGGCATAGGAAGCCGCAACCCACTTGCCGTTCTCATCAAGGCCGTTCGTGGTCAGCTTCTTGCTCGTGCCCTCGATCTTCAGCGGAGCGTAGACGGTGATGGTATCCGTCTTCGTCAGCACGAAGGACTTATCGGAGATGAGGACGATTCTCGCGTAGAACTCGAGCTTCTCGTTGTTGTCGAAGGTATCGACCTCAACGGCGCTGCCCGTGCCGTCCTTCTTGATATAAATGGGAAGGTTCTGGTTATAGTAGACCGGGCTCTCGTCAACCACGATTTCGGCACCGTCGTTGACGCGCAGGACATACTGGTACACGCAGTTCGCGGGGATGGTAAAGTTCTTGTTGTAGTCCATGCAGATCCAGCTCGAACGCTGCCAGAAGCCGTTGGTATCCAGGTTGTGAGCCTCGATGGAAACAGCAGCCTCAAGCGCGGCCTTCGCGGTGATCTCGTTGGACTCTGCGATGGTGACGGTGAGCGCATCCTTCGGAGCGACAAAGACCTGCATGATGCTCTCCTGAGCGCTCATGAGGGTCGTCGTGGGCTCGGTGGTGCAGAGCTTGCCGTCGCCGTCGATGTAGAGATGGGTCTCCTTGTCTTCAAAGGCAAGCGGATCGGCATCGGTGTACTCCGTCTCGCCCGCGGCCTTCGTCTTCAGAGTCGCCACGTAGGTGTAGCCCTCGGGCAGCTCGCCTTCGGTCGCGATGGTGGCGTAGGAGGTGTTCTTCCAGACACCGTCCGTAGCATCGACACCATTCGCCGAAAGGGTGATATCCTCGGTGTAGGTCGCAAGCGCCTTTACGGTCTTATGCTCGGACTCCGCAACGATGTAGAGCTCGTGAGAGTCGGAGGATTTGACAACGATTCTCGCGTAGATTTCGAGCGTCTCGTTGCCGTCATACGTAGCGACCTTCTGGTAACTGCCCTTGCCGTTGGACTTTGCGATGTAAATCTTGGAGGTCTTGAATCTCTCAGTGTTCCCCGCAAAAAGCACCGCATCGTCTGCCTCGTTAAGGCTCATGACGTACTGAATCACGCACCCAGCGGGCAGCTCGGTATTCTCGGTATCCAGCGTGATGTTGGAGTCCTTCTGCCAGTACTTTTCAGCCAGCAGATCATTCAGGTTGATCGCGACAGAGACGTTGGGGAGCGCCTTGCAGGTCACGAAGCCGCTCGCGATCGGGTAATCATAGCACATAGCCTCGGCGGCGGTGTCCGTCACGACGTAGACCGTGATGGTGATCTCTTCGCCGTTGGCGTAGGTCTCACTGGGGGCTTCGGTCACGAGCTTGCCGTCCTTATTCACATAGAGGGCGGTGCCGGGCTTCGACAGAAGCATGGCGTCCTTCTCGGTGCCGTCCACGGACAGAACCGCGATGAACTGATGGTTCTCCTGCAGCTTCGTGATGCTATTCTCATTCAGCTGAGCATAGGTGCAGGTGAGCCAGTAGGTGTCGGGATGCTTCTCGTCATCATTCATCGCCGCGAGCTGGACTGTTTCCAGTCCGCTCGCGATACGGGTGATGGTGTTGGACGCGGCGATAGCATGGGACTTATCGGCGTCGTACACAACCTTGAACTGAATGTCGATGATCTGACCGCTGGTCAGGGTAGCATCCGGCTCGGCGGTGCAGAGCTTGCCTTTGTCGTCGATGTAGACCTTAGTCGTGATATCGCTGAAGGTCAGGGTATCGACTTCCTCGCCGTCCAGGCTCAGAACGGCTTCGTAGACGTAGCCGGAGGGCAGGTCGCCGGACATGTCCTTCGTGATCTGGACGTAGAAGTCCTTCTGCCACGCCTCGTAGGCGGTCTTATCCGCGTTGTAGATGTCGATGGCCAGATTCGTGGTCTGACCATTGACATACGTCGGGATCTTGTACTCGGTGACGGTGCCTTCCACAGCCTTGCCGTTCTTCTCGTAGTAGGCGGTGATGGTCACGGCAGGCGCGTTGTTGTAGTCGTTGCTCGCAGGCTGGGACTTCTGGAGGCATCCGACATTGTCAACATAGTAGGTGTCGGGATCGTCATAGGTCGCACCGAAGGTCTGGTTGCCAAGGGTGGA
The DNA here is from genome assembly GCA_963630045.1 of Butyricicoccaceae bacterium. Classification (GTDB taxonomy): domain Bacteria; phylum Bacillota; class Clostridia; order Oscillospirales; family QAMX01; genus JAAZKA01. The sequence continues at coordinate 6,360 of CAVGLF010000010.1, forward strand.
CTTGATGACGAGCGTCGCGCCGGAGGGCTTGAGCTCGGGCTCGGTGATCTTCAGGCGGGAGCTGTTCGCCCACTTGCCGTCGTTCAGCAGACCCTGAACCTCAATGCTCGGGGCGTGGGGGCCGCCGGAGATGACGCCGATCTTGATCTCGGCGGGCTCGCTTTCGGCCACGACGACGCCGTTCACATGGATATCGGCGACGAAGGTGACGACCGTGCCGGAGGCGGCGGTCATGGAGCCGTCAGCGGTGGTCTTCAGGCTCTTGCCGTCGGAGGCAAGGTAGACGGAATCGGTGGTCTCGATCGCGATCTCAGCCAGCTTATCCTCGCCGGAGGTGCCGCCGATGTAGAGCTCGCCGGCCGCCGGAACAGTCGCCGCGACGGTCGCATAGCTCGCGGCTTCCCAGCCGGAGGTGGTGCCGTTCAGGGTGACAACGGGCTTCTCGACCGCCGTCAGGACAACCTGCTCGGACTCGCACTTGGAGGCCTTGTTCTCAGCCCAGAACTCAACGGTCTTGTTCGCCGCAGTGAGCTCCACGGGCTTCGTGTACTCGACCTTCGTGCCGTTGTCGAGGCTGTAGTACAGGGTATCGGAGGCGTTCTTCTTCGTGAGGGTCAGAGTGGCGACAGCGCCCTCGGTGCCCTTCTCGAAGTAGACTTCCTTGTCATCCGCAACGTAGGTGCCGGTGACGTCCTTCGCCATGGCAACCGCGTACGCAGGAGCCTTCGCGGTGCAGCTCACGACGTACACCGTCATGTAGCCGCGCACATCGTCGGCGAGGTCGGACTGGACATACTGCTTGCCCTCGCTCAGAACGTTCTTCGAAACGACGACCTTGAGCTGCTTGCCAGCCGGCCAGACGAAGGTATCAACGTTCGGAGTGATGGTCACAACCGTCGCCTTGTCGACAGTCGTGGCGGCAACAGTGTAATTCGCGGAATCGATCTTGGTGGAAACCTTGGTGTCCGGATCGACCGCGTAGACATCGAACAGCGTCGCGAGAGCCGCCGCGTTCTGAGTGTTCAGAGCGTAGGCGCTGTTCACGGTCCTGTTGTACATGATCTGGTTGAAGGTGATGGTCAGAGCGCCCTGATCATTGACCGTAGAATCATTGTTCTGAACGGCAGTCAGAGCAGCCGTCGGAGCGATGAAGGAATAGGGGGTCAGGACTTCGCCCTTGACGAAATCGCCTTCGACCGGGACATAGGTGCCGTTGTTCGTCACGAGAACCGCAACGACCTTCTTGCCCGCGATGTTCTGGCTGGAGGTCAGCGTGATGGTCGAGAGGGTGTTCGCCGCAACATCCAGATAATTTCTGGCGTAGCAGCCCGCGCCGGTGCTGACCATGCTGATGATCTCGGAAGCGTCGGGATACTCATTGGCATTCACAACCGCGGCGTATACACGACCCGCCGTCTGAGGAATCAGAGACAGGGACAGGCTGTAAATGCCGGAGACACCGTAGGTGTTCTGATTCGCAACGTCGGAGACGTAGATGCTCTTGAAGCCGGAGGCGTAGAGACCCTCATAGGCCTGGAGCAGATTGCCCTGCTGCATAGCAGTGCTCGCAACGGGGGTCATGAAGCCGGAGGTGGTCTTCAGAACAGCAACGATCTTATAGTCCGTGGGAACAGCGGGAACCGTGATGTTGCCGGTGGTAAGCACGGTGCCCGCCTTGACCGTCATGTTGCCCGCGTAGCAGACGCCGTCTTCGCCGGTCTTCATCGCGGCGATCATGTCGCCGGTCGGATAGCTCGTCGTCGGGACAACCGCGTAATAGAGGGTGCCCGCGTACTGGCTCTTCACGGTCAGTCTGGCAGTCGTGCCGGAGTAGTAGCTGATGAAGGGGTAGCCGATCTCAAAGCCCGTGATCTGCAGGGACTCGGGGGTCAGGTACTGGCCCTTCGCAAGGCTCTGAGCATAGACCAGAGACATCGGCTTAGTGGTAATGCCGGTGTAGGCCTTCGGAACGAAGACAGCAGCAACGCCGGAGTAGCTGGCGTTACGGTTGAGGGTTACCGTACCGTTGCCGGTGTAGTAGCTGCCGTTGCCGGTGAGGGAAACCTTCGTGCCGTTCGCAATTACGTTGTTGTAATTGACAGCGGTATTGGAGGTATAGGGGTAGAGGTAGACATCGCCGGCCACATACGCCGAGAAGGAAACGGTCATGGAGCCGTTCGCCGCGGTCGTAGGAGCGGTATAGGCGGTGATCTGCGGATTGGTCACAAAGCCGGTCGCGTAGTCGGCCTTGTAGCCCAGGTAGTAATTATAGCCGGTGGTCGCCGCGCCGTACACGGGGCTGTAGCTCTTGGTGCCGGCGGACGGAACGAATACGACCGCAACCTCGGCGTTGGACAGACCCGTCGGGATGGACAGCGTCATGACGCCTGCGGTATTCGCAGCAGCCTCGACCTTCTTGCCGTAATAATTGCCGGTCAGAGTGCCGTTGACATTATTGGCATAGGTCACGATGGTGGCAGACGTAGGCTCGGTCTCGCTCGCCGGATAGACCAGCGCGTAGACGGTGCCCTTTTCAACGGTCTTGTAGTTGACCGTGATGGTCGTGCCGTTGGAGGAGATGTAGGGATACGGGAGAACAAAGCCGGAGGCCGCAGCCGTCGTGCCCTTGCCGGAATAGGTATTGCCGGCGAACTCGGCGGTCAGCTTGTCCGCGATGTTGTAGTTCACAGGCAGGCTCTCGGTCTTGACGCCCGCAGCCTCGACCTCGATGGAGTCGATGGCGCCGGTGCCCGTGATCTTGGCATTTCTGGCATTCTTGCCGATGTAGACGTACGGATAGGAGCCGGTCAGATCAAGCGTCGTGGGCTCCACAACATTGACCTTCGTGAAGGCCTTGTCGTCGGTCGTGTCGTTCAGAATCGTGGAGACATGAGCCTCAACGGTCTCAACCGCGGAGCCATCATACGCATTGATGGTGACATTGCCGCCGTAGGAGCTGTCGGTCACGATCTCGTTGATCTGCGTGCCGTCGAGGTTGATGACGACGTTGGACGCACGGACGACCAGCTTGTCGATGTTGTCGTTCGTCAGGTTGACCGTGCCGTTATTCGCGCCTTCGGAGATGTACACGGTCTTCAGGATGTTGGAGTTGGAGAGCGTAACGCGGCGGCCGGTGATGGCAGCGCCGATTTCGCTCGCGGAGATGTATGTCGGATACACGCCGCTCGCGCTCGTGGAAATGATGTTTCCGCCGACCATGTAGTAGAGGAGCTTCATGGCCTCAGAGCGCTTCAGGTACTGCTTGGGCTTGAAGGAACCGTCGGTGTAGCCGTCGACGATACCCATTTCAACCGCCGCATTGACCAGCGCGCGGTATCTGGAATCGATGGAGCTGGCATCGGTGAAGTAGCTGTAGCCATCGGATTCCAGTCCGAGATAGTTGCCGATCAGCGCGATCGCCTTCTCACGGGTGAGGGGCGCGTCGGGCTGAATCTTGTTGCCGTTTTCAACGATAATGTATCCCTGCTTGGCAGCCTGGGAGAAGACATTCTCGTTGTTGGCCCAATGATTCGCGGTGTCGGCATAGCTGACATACGCGGTCTCATACAGACCAAATACACGGTTGATCAGAGCCATGAATTCCGCCGTGGTGACATTGGCCTCGGGGTTTACGTTCCCCTTGGTGTCGCCCTTCACGAAACCCATGTCGTACATGCCCATAATGACGTCATACGCCCAATGGGATGTGCTCAGATCCTTGAACGGATTCGCTGCCTGGGTGGAGACCAGCCCGGTGAACATCGTGAGCACCAGGGCGACCGCCAGCACCATGGACAGTGCGCGTTTCGGGGCCTGTTTCATGTGGTTAAACCTCCCTTAATCTTTCCCCGCTTCCTCAATGCGGGATATGCTTTGGATATCGTCAAACGCGCCTTCCACTTTCGGGCGCGGGTTGACCGGATTGCGTCGGGGGATGCTTCCCCTCCCCCCCCGCTGAAGCCGGGGGGGCTGATTGCCCCCAAAGAGGACACTCAAGGCTCCCTTTTTATTCGAAAGGGATACTCAAAAAGCCTCTTATTTTTCGGGGGAACATGCGTTACTGGATGCGGTAGATCGTCAGCGCGCGCTCGGAAGAGTACTTGCCGGTGCTCGTGTTGTACGCTACGACGCGCAGCTTCGTCATGGCACCGATGGTCAGCGCGCTTGTGTCAAGCACCAGCGTGGAGCCCGCCATATTCGGCGTGAAGGTCTGACGCGTGCCGGAGGCCAGCGCCGGATCCGTGCCGTCCGTCGTATAGAACAGCTGCGTGGTACGGTAGTCATTGAAGCTGTAGATGTAGATGGTCTGTCCGCTCGTGACGGAGTAGATCGCGTTATCCTCCAGCTGCGTCTGCGCTCCGGAGAGCGCGGAGGTGTTGAGCAGGACGATGGGCGTGGCGATGGCAGGCTGCCTGGGCGAGGCGGTCACGGTGTACGTGAACGTCTGAACGGCGGATGTCGAGCCGCTGCGCACGGCGATGGCCTTGATCGTCGCGACGCCGGTGAGCTGCGAGATGGTGAACTGCGGTCTGAGGGTGGGCGTTCCGGAGATGCTCGGATCGGTGCCGTCAGTCGTGTAGTAGATCTGAGCATACGGGTCGGCACTCATAATCTGGATGCTCGTGCCGGGCGCGACCTCCGCGCCGCTGGCCAGCAGCGCGCCGGTCGAGATATTCGTGACATACAGCGACAGCAGCGCATCCTGAACGTTGAAGGTCACGTCGGCCGGCTGGCTGTAGACGCCCTTCAGCACCGTATAGGCGCGGACGCGGATCTGCGTGCCGTAGGATGTGGTCGACGGAATCGTAATGGTCACGTTCTGACCAGCGGGATAGGTAACGGTCGTAAGACTCGTGCGCGGATCATTGCCGTCGATGGTATAGATGATGTATGCGCCCGCCGCCGCATTCGCGGAGGACATGGAGATCGTGATGATGCTGCCGGGCTGCACGCTGCCCGAGGAGGGGGACACGGTCGGCGCACGAAGCGCAGTGTCGTCACGGGTGATGGCGAAGCTGTACTCCGACGGCGAGGGGATCTGTCCCTTGGCATCGGTCAGTCCGTCAAAGTGCAGCGTATAGGTCGCACCCGCCGTCCATCCCGTGGCCGGAGGCACCAGAATGAAGGAGTTGCCCACGTTCTGCATGGTGTAGCCGCTGACGGAAAGCGCGGTCTTCGTCTCGGAGTCGACCGCAGTCAGCGTCACGAGGTCGGAGGGAAGCGCGCCGGCAGAGCCCATCGCCTGGACGGTGCCCTTCTTGTACATGGTCTCGGCAAACTTCACCGTCACGACGGTATCCGTCGAATAGGTGCCGCTCGTCGTCGGAAGTCCGCTGAAGGAAAGGGTCACGGCATTGCTCACGGAGGCAAGCTCGAACTTGACGATTTCGGAGGTCTTGGGCTCGCCCGCGCCGTCCGCAGCCGCGACATACAGGTCATACGCCGTAGCGCCCGCGGTCAGGCCGGTGAGGGTCAGCTTCTGCTCGATGCCGCCGGCGGTGCTGACCCGGCCGAGGCTCAGGCCGTAGTCTCCGTTCTTCATCTGAGCCGCCGTGGGAGCAGCCGCTCCGTGCAGAACGGCCGTCATATAGAGGCTCGCGGTGCGGGTCGTCTTGAAGGAGACCGTCACGGAGGTCGTGCCGAGGCTGACGACCTCGGGGTAGCCGTCCTCATAGATCGTCGTATCGGCCTGGAGCTTCACGACGCTTCCGAGCTTCGGCGAGATCTCGACGGTCTCCGCCACGACATAGATGTCATAGCTCTGTCCGGTGGGCAGATTGCTCATTTCCAGGGTCTTCTGCGTTGCGGCGGTGCTGATGACCGCCATGTTGGAGTCTGCGACGATGACGGAGCCGTAATTGGCTCTGGCGCGCACCTGTTCAGCCGTCGGAGCGGCGGAGCCGCGCGTCACGGCGATGCAGTAGACCTGCGCCGGTACGGCGAGCTGAACCGTCACGGAGACGGTCTGACGGGTGTTGCCGGAGGACATCTTGATCGTCGCCTTCGGATAGCCGTCCGCAAATGCGGGGCCGGCGGTTCCGGATGTCTTATAGATCGTGCCCGCGATGGTCACGGTGGTATTGCTGTTCAGCGTCCAGGAATCCGGGCTTACGGTGAAGGAAACGCCGGACACGTACAGATACGCATCCTGCACGGAGCCGCTGACGGTGCCGGGGGTCTTCATGGTCAGCTTCGTGACGGACGCGCCGGTCGTGATGTTGACCGCCGCGCTCTCCTGATCGGCGCTGGTCACGGTCAGATCCTCAACGGTTCCGGTCACGGCGATGGTCATGCCGTCGCCGCGCACCTCGGCCGCTGCGGTCGAGCCGGCAAGGATGAGCGTGCAGCCGGGATCTCCGACCGCGATGATCTCGCCGTCCACCTTGCAGTTCTCCAGAGTCACAAGCCCGGAGCCCACGGCGGCGGTGATGTACAGATCGCCCTTGATGTGCATATTGCGGAGCGTCACGCCGGAGGCCATGACGGTCACGTTGTCATAGGAGCTGTCCAGTGTGGTATAGGTACCGCTGCGGCTGATCACATTGCCGATCAGACGCACGAGAACGGTAGCGACCTCGGCACGGGTGATGTTGGCGGCGGGACGGAAGTCGCCCTGCGGATAGCCCGTGATGAGGTTCTTGGCGGCGCCGGCGTAGATATAGGTCTTGGCCCAGCTCGAGATGGACTTGTCATCGGTGAAGGTCGTCGTGCCGGTCGTATCGGTGAAGCCCATCAGACGGGAGAACATGGCTCCGGCCTCCTGACGGGTCAGCGCGGTATCGGGGAAGACCTTCGTGCCGCCGCTGTAGGTGAAGACGTAGCCCGTCGACAGGCGGAACTGATCGTAGTACCACTTATCGACCGTCACGTCGCTGTAGGCGATGGATTTCTTTTCGTTCAAGCCGAAGGTGCGGTTCAGAAGCGTGACAAGCTCGGCCTTCGTCACGTTGTTGTCCGGCCGGAAGGTTCCGTCGGGATAGCCCTCCATGATGCCCAGCTCCTGCAGGGTCTCGATGTAGCTCTGCGCCCAGTGCCCCTTTACGTCGGAGGCCGTTACGGCCAGCGTCGGCGTCAGGGCGGCCAGGAGACACACAACCAGGAGAAGTGCGGTGATCCTTTGTTTCATTTTTTTCTGCCTCCATATTTCGTATCGGATATTAGACGCACGGGCGCGGGATTTCGTTCCTTCCCGTACCCGAAAGGGTATCATATTTTTCGCGTCCCGCGTGCTTCGTGCGCAGGACAGTCACGGGGTTTTTTCGGGCACAGCCGCATAGAGACACTTCTGACAATGCCACAGCTATATAATAGCAGAAAACTCCCAAAAAGGAAAGTGTCAATTTCATGAAGTTATTGAAATATTTGTCCGGCGCCCGACACCCGCTTTTCGGGGATTTTCTTCTTCCCGCACCCCTGCAAACGTCCCTGTACGCCTTTTTACCAACAAACAGGAAACAAACGGAGCGGTAACTCCCGCTCCGTCGTACGCTTTGTAAATTTTTATTCCTCTTCGAAGACGAAGTCCACGTAGTCATACGGACTCTGGAATTCGTAGCCGATGAGCACCTCGAAGTGGCAGTGCGGGCCGGAGGAGCGTCCCGTGGAGCCGACCTCCGCGATCTCCTGCCCCTGCACCACATGGTCGCCCTTCTTCACCAGGAGCTTGGAGTTATGCGCATAGGCCGTCACGATGCCGTTGTGGTCGATCTGCACATAGTAGCCGTAGTTGCCCCACCATCCGGCGTAGATGACCGTGCCTCCGTCCGCGGCATGCACCTTCGTGCCCTTCGCGGTCGCGATGTCAACGCCCGTGTGGAACTCGTATCCGCGCTTGCCGTAGTCGGAGCTCAGGCGTCCCGAGACGGGCTGGATGAAGGTGCCCGTCGGCCACCACTCCGGACGCTTCTGCGTCCCCACGGTAAGCACGCGCGCCGCCGGTGCCGTCAGCGTCACCCGGTCAAGCTCCTTTTCGGCCACCTTCGTGCCGTTTATGTAGGTATATCTGCGCGTGACGCGCGATTCTCCGTCCTGTCCCGCAGTCGTGACGCTCGTTTCGTCCTCGTACTTCGTGTCATCCGTGACGATGATCGTGCGGAATTTCTCCGTCTCGACCGTGATTTCGATTTTCGAATAGCTCACGCTGAAGCGTCCGCTGGCGCACAGCGCCTTTTCCAGTCCCGCGGCATCCAGCACCGTCTCTCCGCGTCCGAGCGCCGTCTCCCAGGTCACATGCGTCTGCAGCTCGGCATCCGCCGCGCCGCCGGAGATCGTCTGCACGGCATGCTCCACAGCCGCCTCCACCTGCACCGTTCCCCCGCAGCTTCCGATGTACTCGCGGTCCAGATAGACCCTTTTCACGACATCTGCCGCCTCTGCCCGTCCGATCCCGGCCAGTCCCGCGACCGTCAGCAGCCCCAGCATCCATATCAGCACCCGTTTTCCGCATCCGGATATCGTCTTCATATGTCCTCCCGCGTATCTATCGTCTGTCAATGTTTCAAAGTCGTATCGCAATAGTTACAATTTGGTTACAACAGTTACATTGTACCATAATATTTCATCCCTGTCAACCACCGTTTCCGTTTTTTTGCAGAGGCACCCTGTATCCTGTGAGCCGGTTTTTGTGCATCTGATACCATTCCGTCAAAGCAAAGTGCGTCATTCCGGTTGCAAAGGGGTGCGGAATATGGTATAATTTACCCCTGTAAAGCCTGAAAAATCCCGGCGAAAACGCCGGGGCGATTTCGCCGGGGGCGGGCGCTTTACCAGTTTTCCAAGGGAGCGATACGGTAACAAAGTGCATTATCTTGACAACGCCGCGACGACGCAGGTCTGTGCGTCCGCGGCTTCGGCGGCTCTGTCCGCCATGACGGAGGAATTCGGCAATCCCTCCAGCCTCTACGGCGCGGGGATGCGCGCGGAGGCACTGGTGCGCACGGCGCGTGCGCAGACGGCGCAGGCGCTGGGCTGCGCCCCGGAGTGCGTGACCTTCACCTCCGGCGGCTCGGAGGGCGACAACACCGCCATCTTCGGCGCCGTGCGCCGGCTGTACCGCTCCGGGCGGCACATCATCACGACGGCTGTCGAGCATCCCGCCGTCCTGCGCTGCATGGACGTGCTGGAGTCTGCGGGCTTTACCGTCACGCGGCTGCCCACGGATTCCTCCGGCACGATCCGCATGACCGATTTCGAAGCGGCTCTTCGTCCGGACACGATTCTCGTAAGCGTCATGCATGTCAACAACGAAACCGGCGCGGTCATGCCTCTGCGCGAGATCGCCGCCGTCCTGCGCCGCACGAAGAGCCGCGCGCTCTTTCACTCCGACGGCGTGCAGGCGTTCATGAAGCTCCCCATAAGCGCAGAGCGTCTGGGCGTCGATTTCTACTCCGTCAGCGGGCACAAGGTACACGCGCCCAAGGGCGTCGGCGCGCTCTATATAAGGAAGGGCGTGCGCATTCCGCCGATGATCTGCGGCGGCGGTCAGGAAAACGGGCTTCGCTCCGGCACGGAGAATGTCCCCGGCATCGCCGCACTGGGCGCGGCCGTCTCGAGCTTCCCCCCGGATGCCGCCGCGGCCGTCCGCGCTCTCCGCGAGCGCACGGTGCAGGGACTGTCCGCGATTCCCGGCGCGCGCGTGAACTTTCCCTCCTCCCTTCCCTGCGTCCTCTCTCTGTCCCTGCCGGGGCTTCGCGCGGAGGTCGTCATGCGCATTCTCGAGGAGCACGGCGTCTGCGTCTCCACGGGCTCGGCCTGCGCCAAGGGGCACCGCAGCTATGTTCTGGAGTCCGCGGGGCTTCCCCCCGAGGTCATCGACGGCACCCTGCGCGTGAGCTTCTCCCACACCAACACCCCCGGGGACGTGGATGCCCTGCTTGAAGGACTTGCCGATGCCGTGTCCCGTCTGTCCCGCGCATAGCTCCCCTCCTCCCCTCATACAAATAAAGCTTTTTTGATAAAGGAGTCCTCTTTCTTTGGAAGTTTTACTACTGAAATGCGGCGAAATGGTTCTCAAGGGCCTGAACCGCCGCCGTTTTGAGGAGCGTCTTCTGCAGGTGCTGCGCGAGCGGCTCTCTCCCTGCGGACGCTTTACGATCTGCTCCATGCAGTCCGCCGTCACCGTTACGCCCGCGGACGAGAGCTTCGACATGGACCGCGCCTTCGAGCTGGCGCAGCACGTCTTCGGTCTGGTTTCCGTCTGCCGCGCCGCCGTCTGCGAAAAGGACATGGACGACATCTACCGCACGGCTCCCGGGTACCTTTCCGAGCTTCTCTCGGGCGTTTCCACCTTCAAGGTCGATGCCCGCCGCTCCGACAAGCGCTTCCCGCTGACGTCCATGGACATCATGCGCGAGCTGGGCGCCGTCCTGCTCGAGCGCTTCCCGCATCTGCGCGTGGACGTGACGAACCCCGAGGTCGTCGTCCGCGTGGAAATCCGCGACAAAAACGCCTTTGTCCACGGTCCCGCCGTGCCGGGTGCCGGCGGTCTCCCGTCCGGCATCAACGGACGCGCGGCTCTGCTCATCTCCGGCGGCATCGACAGCCCCGTCGCGGCGTACATGATGGCGCGGCGCGGCCTCTACCTGCACGGAGTCCACTTCTTCAGCTACCCCTACACCTCCCCCCGTGCGCTGCAGAAGGTGCAGGAGCTTCTCTCCATCGTCGGACGTGCGGCGGGGGATATCCCGCTCACCGTCGTCCCCTTTACCCGTGTGCAGGAGGTCATCCGCGACAAATGCCCCGAGGAGCTCTCCACACTCGTCCTGCGCCGCTGCATGATGCGCGTGGCGCAGCGCATCGCCGTGAAGAAGGACTGCCACGCCCTCGTCACGGGCGAGAGTCTGGGACAGGTCGCGAGTCAGACGCTGCTCGCGCTCGGCACGACCGACGCCGTCTGCAGAATGCCCGTCTTCCGTCCCTTAATCGGCATGGACAAGACCGACATCGTGAAAATCGCCCGCGAGATCGACACCTTCGAGACCTCCATCCTCCCCTATGAGGACTGCTGCACGGTCTTCACGCCGAAGCATCCGAAGACGAAGCCGAAGCTCGCGGAGATCGAGGCGGCGGAGGCGGCCTGCGACCTCGATGCGCTGCTGGACGAGGCCTATGAACGTGCCCTGGCCGGCGATTTTATGGGAGGCGGCACGGACAGTGAAGCATAATCTGCGTGTGGAGATCCTCTCCGTCGGCACGGAGCTGCTGCTGGGCGAAATCGCGAACACCGATGCGCAGGTCATCTCCGAGGGTCTGGCGGAGCTGGGCTTTTCCACCCTCTATCACACCGTCGTCGGCGACAACCCCGAGCGTCTGCGCGGGAGTCTCGCGTCGGCGCTTTCACGCGCCGACATCGTCATCACCACGGGCGGCCTGGGCCCCACCTACGACGATCTGACCAAGGAGGTCTGCGCCGAGGCTCTGGGGCTTCCCCTTGAGCTGGATGTCCCCTCCCTTGAGCGCATCCGCGCCTTCTTTGAAAAGACGGGACGCGTGATGACGCCGAACAACGAAAAGCAGGCGTATCTCCCGCGCGGCTGCACCGTCTTCTCCAATGACTGGGGCACCGCCCCCGGCTGCGCCATGGAGCGCTCGGGGCAGCATCTTCTCATGCTCCCCGGTCCCCCGTCCGAGTGCCTGCCGATGTTCCGTCACCGCGCCATGCCCTATCTCGCCGCTCTGTCCGGCGGCGCGATTCACTCCGACTGGATCCGTCTCTTCGGCATCGGGGAGTCCGCCATGGAGGATAAGCTGCGTCCGCTGATGGAGTCCTCGGTCAATCCCTCCCTCGCGCCCTATGCCAAGGAGGGCGAGTGCCTCGTGCGCGTGACAGCCAGAGCCGATACGCCGGAGGAAGCGGCGGCGCTCTGCGCGCCCTATGTTCGCACGGTATGCGACAGGATGCATCCGTGGGTCTACGGCGTAAATGTCGATTCTCTGGAGCAGGCCGCAGTCGAGGCGCTGAAGTCCGCCGGGCAAAGCGTCGCCTGCGCCGAGTCCTGCACGGGCGGGCTGCTCTCCGAGCGCATCACAGATGTCCCCGGAGCCTCCGCCGTCTTTCCCGGAGGCGCCGTCACCTACTCAAACGAGGCGAAAATCCGCACTCTGGGCGTCTCGCCCGAAACGCTTGCGCAGTTCGGCGCGGTCTCCGCGGAAACCGCCCGCGAGATGGCCGGGGGCATCCGCGCCCGCTTCGGCTCGGACTACGGAGTGTCCGTCACGGGCATTGCGGGGCCTGAGTCCGACGGCTCGGGCAAGCCGGTGGGGCTGGTCTACATCGGACTGGCCTCCGCGCACGGCGTGAGTGTCCGCGAGTGCCTCTTTACGGGCTCGCGCAGCCGCGTGCGCCGCTCTGCCTCCTCCACCGCCCTCGACATGCTCCGCCGCGCGGTGCTCGAGGGATAACATCCGTACAGATTAAAAGGAGTCTGCCATGACCTCATGTGTCCAATCCCTGGGTCTTCTGGGTGTACACGGATACTGCATCCGTGTGGAATGCTACATCGGTCCCGGCACCCCCATCTTCGAGGTCGTCGGGCTGCCCGACGCCGCCGTCCGTGAGGCGCGCGAGCGCGTGCGCGCGTCCATCCGCTACCTCGGTCTGGACTTTCCCGACGGACGCATCACGGTGAATCTCGCACCCGCCGGACGGCGCAAGGAGGGCTCGCTGTACGATCTGCCCATCCTGCTGTCCATTCTCGCGGCCTCGGGGCAGATTGCGTCCCCGCCCGCCTCCACCGCCTTCGTCGGCGAGCTTTCGCTGGATGCGCATATCCGGGGCACCTCGGGCATGCTGCCCATGGCGCTCGCCGCGGCTCAAAGCGGGCTGGAGGCCATCTGCTGCCCCGCCGAAAACGCCGTCGAGGCGACGCTGGCTGAAAAGCTCACGGTCTACCCCGTCGACTCCGTCGGCTCTCTTCTCGACCATCTCGCGGGACGCGCCTCCATCACACCCGCGCCCGAGTGGCAGGACTCCCCCGACCCCGCCGCTCCGCGTCTGGATTTCGCCGATGTCCGCGGACAGCATCTGGCCAAGCGCGCCTGCATGATCGCCGCCGCCGGAGGGCACCACATCATCTTCTGCGGCCCGCCCGGAGCCGGAAAATCCATGCTCGCCTCGCGCATCTCCTCCATTCTCCCGCCGCTTACGCGGGAGGAGGCGATTGAGACGACGGTCATCCACTCCGTCGCGGGGATTCTGCCCCCCGACCGTCCGCTCATCACCCAGCGTCCCTTCCGTTCGCCGCATCACTCCATCTCCACGGGAGGTCTGGCCGGAGGGGGACGCGTGCCGCGTCCGGGCGAGCTTTCGCTGGCGCACAACGGCGTGCTCTTCCTCGACGAGCTGCCGGAGTTTTCGGGAGAATCGCTGGAGGTGCTGCGTCAGCCCATCGAGACCGGCGAGATCACGATCTCGCGCGTGAACGGCACGCTCACCTATCCCTGCCGCTTCATGCTGGTCGCGGCGATGAATCCCTGCAAGTGCGGCTACTACGGCACGGGGCTGCGCGAGTGCACCTGCTCCCCCGCAAGCGTCCAGCGCTACCGCGAGCGCATCTCGGGGCCTCTCATGGACCGCATCGACCTGCAGATCGACCTGCCCCCCGTCCAGTTCCGCGAGCTCCATGAGGAGACGGAGCCGAGCCTGGGCTCTGCGGAGATGGCGCAGAAGGTCGCCGCCGCGCGCGAGCGTCAGACGCTGCGCTTCTCAGGCTGCCCCGGGACGTACTGCAACGCGCAGATGACCCCCGCGCAGATCCGCGAGTTCTGCCGTCTGGACTCCGAAACCCTCGACTTCCTGCGCGATTCCTTCGAGCGCTTCCACATGACGGCGCGGGCGCATGATCGCGTCCTGCGCGTGGCGCGAAGCGTTGCCGATCTCGAGGGGCACGGGGAGATCACGCAGATGGACATCGTTGCGGCACTCCTGTACCGCAAAAAGGCCAAGGGGTAAAAGGAAACCCCCCCGCTTTTTGAAGGCAGCGGGGGGTTTTTTGAACATACGGGAAGAAAGGACCTTTTACATCAAAACTGCTATGAATACGCACGAAACGGATTATTCCCTGCGCACTGCGGTGCTTGCGCATACGAATCTCGACTATCTCACCTTCGGGCACGGGCAGCGCAGCTTTGTCATTCTCCCGGGGCTCTCCATCCACAGCGTCATGGGCGCGGCGGAGCAGCTTGCGCAGGCGTTCGCGGATTTTACCCGTGAGTACACCGTATACGTCATGGATCGCCCCGCTGTGCTTGAGCCCGGCTGCACCGTCCGCAGCATGGCGCGGGATACCGCGCTTGCGCTGCGCTCCCTCGGCGTGCGGGAGGCAGACGTGTTCGGAGCGTCCCAGGGCGGCATGATGGCGCAGTGCATCGCGGCGGAGTACCCGGAGCTGGTGCGCCGTCTCGTCCTCGCCTCCACCCTCTGCCGCACGAATCCCGTCTTCGACGAGGTGCTGCAGGAGTGGCTCAGCCTCGCCGAAGCTGCCCGTGAGGACGCGCTGCTGCAGGGCTTTGCCCGGCGTGTGTATTCGCCGCGCACGATGGAGCAGTTCGGGGAGGCGATTCTCGAGGCCAACCGCGGCATCACGGCGCAGGAGTACCGGAGGCTTCTGCTCGGGATCGCGGCCTGCCGGGGGTTTGACAGCACCGGGGAGCTCGGGCGCATTCACGCGCCGGCGCTCGTTCTGGGCGCTCTGGGCGACCGCGTCACCACGGCGGAGGGCTCGCGGGAGCTTGCGCAGGGGCTCGGCTGCGAGCTCTTCCTCTACCCCGAGACCTTCGGGCACGCCGTCTACGACGAAGCACCCGACTTCCGCGCGCGCATCCGTGAATTTTTCGAGCACTGAGATATTCTTCTTCCCCGCCGCAGTTCCTGCGGCGGGGAAGAAAAAAAAGGGGATCGGGGGAGGACCCCGAACCCCTTTTTTTCTTTGAGTCAGCACGCCCCCCGACCGGGTTTCGGTCGGGGGGCGTGTCGTGCTGTGCCGCAGTCTGTTATCCCAGAGGACGGATAGGTTTGGTATCCGCGGCGGCCGAGGTGTCCGCGGCGTAGGGATAGATTCCCCGGGGCGCGTTCGTGTGATCGGTGTCGATCAGGACGATGATCAGCGCGTTGCCCCATGCATCGGACAGAACGCTGAACTTTTCGTAGTTGTACGCGTCGTTCTTCGAGGCATCGCCGTCCGCGTTGTACGCAAGGTAGGAATTCGCGGACTGGCCGTTGGCGTTTATAAACTCGTTCACGGCTTCGTCGATGTACTTATAGAAGCTCGCGGGCTCGAGCTTGCCGGCGCTGAGGTAGTAATCGAGGCTCGTGGGATCCGTGATCGTGGCATCCGCGCGGTTCTTCTTTCCGGCGATGCCGTCCACGCGGCCAAAGTTTTCACGGTACCAGAAGATCTGGGTGTAGTCCTTGATGATGTAGTCCTTCGCGGGCTCGTTGCCGCTGTCGGGCGTCCAGATGAGAAGATCCCCCACGGCGTCAAATGAAACCTCCTCCCCACCTATGATGATAGTCGTCTCCGTGTCTCTCTGCCACACCACCGTCTGAGCGTTCTTCCTGCTGTAGGTGGTCCAGGTGGGGTACTCGACGGGAGCGAGCTTCGTGATTTCATACTGGCCGTGCATGTTGTACTCGAGGGTGACAGTCGCGGCACAACTCTCGTCCCCGACCGGGCAGAAGAGCTCGTTCGGAGCCTGCGTGAGTGTGACCTTATAGTCCGTTACCGCGTCGCTGTCCTCCAGACCCTGCACGGCGTAGACCGCTTCGCGGGTGTTCACGTTATAGGATTCAAGCGTCACCCCGCACTCGGCCGTGATCGTCCACGGTTCGTCGGAGTCGTCGAACCAGACGGAGTAGATCTCCTTCGTCGTCGGATTGAAATCCGCGTAGACGGTGAGTCCTTCCGTCAGCTTGATGTCGCCCAGGCTCGTCGTGTTCGACAGATGATTCCACGCGGAGATGTCGGTGGAGAAGAGGTTCTTCGTGAAATACGCATCCGTGCCCGCGCTCAGATGCAGGACCTCGTTCTGAATCGCTAAATACGCGAGACCGCTGGCCATTCTCAGCGGATACTTCAGATACAGGTAGTAGCCGCCCTCGCCGTCGGAGGTGGTGTAGGACAGCATGTACCGGCCGAGCTCGAGGTAGTTGTCGCCGCGCGTCTGTCCCACGATGTCATACCAGAGCGCACTGAGGGTCGTAGTATTGAAGCCCGCATGCTCGAAGCGGCGGCAGATGCCGTCGTCGCTCATGTAGAGCTTGTAGATGTCGCCCTTGACGAAGGTGTTCAGCGCGGAATCCGCGTAGATCGTGACGGTTTCGGTGGAGGTGCTGTAGGGCTTCAGGATTTCCACGCTGTAGGCGTACTTCGCCGCCGCGTCCTCGGAGTCCGTGACCTTTCGGACGGAGGTCGCGCTCATGATGGTGCCCCAGATCGCATCGGAGCGGAGCACGAGACCCGGCAGGTAGGCCTGATCGAAGACCAGCGCCGCCGACTTGATGGTCGCAACGCCGTTCAGACCGTCCGCGTAGACCATTTCCACTCCGTAGCAGCGATCCGTGAGGAAGTCATCGTACAGCGTGGGCTGGAACTCGCCCTTGCGGTACGCACGCCATGTGAAGCCGTAGACGCTCAGATTGGGCTCCTCTTCGGCCGCGCCCGCAATGGTCTGTGTGCCGTCCTCGATGGGCATATTGGCGGGGGTCTGCGGAACGGCGACAAAGACGGTGGCGGAGTCCCAGGTGAAGGGTGCGCGGAACTCATCCTCCCAGTTGCCCGTGGTCGCGTTGTACCCGAGCGCAAAGCCTTCGCCGAGGCTGCTCTCGGTGATGAATCCATCGATGCTCTCGTCATAATACGAAATCGAGCCCTTCACATAGAACATATGGCGCGAGTTCACGTTCTGGTAGGCCGAGCTGTAGAGCGCGATGACGTGATCGCCGATTTCCTCGTAGCGGACGAGCACGTTCTTGAAGATGAGACTGGAATATTCCGACGTGACGGTGTCATAGAGCTGATCGCCGTCATAGGACGCGACGTAGAAGTCCTTATATTCGTTGTCGTCGGTCAGAAGACGGACGGAGCGCATGCCGAGCATCTCGTCGTCGCCGATGTCGACGATGACGGCGTAGTTCGACCAGTAGGACTCATCCGTCGTGAAGACCGCGACGATGTAGCTGCCGTCCATGACGAAGCGGCAGGTCGTGCCGTAGAGCGCCGCCGTGCCCTCGCCCAGAAGGTCTTCGAAGTAGTCGTTGTCGGTGTCCACATCGTCCAGCATCCGGGAGAGCGCACCGAAGGTGTACTGCGCACCCTCGATGGTGTACTCGCCGCCGCCCTCGGTGTAGCTTTCATTGTAGAAATCGGCCTTGTGCGAATTTTTGGAATAGGCGGTGACCTTGCCCTCGATGACATCGAGCTTGCGGGTGATGTCGTACTGCAGGTCATGCGCGCAGACGACGTAGTCGTTCACAGCCGTGCCGTCGTCGGAGAGATACGCCTTGGGCTTGCCCACGCCGGAGAGGGTCAGCGTACCCGCGTCCTCGTCCGCCGCCAGCACACGCGCCACGGCAAGCTCATACATATACACGGTGTCGACCGTGCCGTCCGCGTTGTTGTCGACCCAGTAATACCACGGCGCGGAGGTTTCGCCCTGCCGGTCAAGGAGCGCCGCCGCCTCATCAGCCGAAGCGGTCTCGCCGTTGATGAAGCAGCAGGCAGCCGCGCGGATCATGCCGGCGGTCAGGCCGGAGGTCTCGCAGGTGTACTCATCGCCCGAGTCGATCTCGCCGATGACGCCGTAGACATGGCGCACCTCGGAGGTGTTCGCGGGGTTCTGCGCGCCGGTGGTCAGCACGCGGTAGGCGCGGCCGATGTCGCTGTTGTCGGTGGCGACTGCCGCCGTGACGACACGCGGGACATAGTACCCGCCGACTGTCGCGGCAGAGGCATAATCGCGGTAGACAAAGCGCGTCTGTCCGGCGTTCGTCTTATCATAGGAGATTTCCGCCTCGCGGTTGTACTGTCCGTCCGCGCCCAGAACGTCCTTCCAGACAAGGGTCGAGCCGGTGTACTCGTTCGCGGCGACGATGCCGCGGATATCGAGGAGGTCATAGACCTTCTCGCCCAGGGTCAGCCCGGTTTCCACGGCAGAGCCGCCCGTGTACTCGACGGTTTCCGCGTAGATCGCGTTGCGCACGAGGATCGCCGTCGCTTCGCGGTCGAATGCGGAGTAGAGGTTCTCATCGCCGAGGTTTTCAAGCAGTCCGATGCGGCGCGCAAGACGCGCGGTGCCCGACTGCCAGGAAGAGCCCACAAGCCCCTCGGTCTCAGGGTCGTAGCCCAGAGCGACAAGCGTCATCTTCACGGCTTCGAAGCCCGTGACGTTGGCAGACGGCTTCATCGTGCCGTCGCCGTAGCCCGCGATGATGCCGTTTACATAGCAGAAGTTCACGTACGGCACGCACCACGCATCAAAGTGATCGGAGAACGGCAGCGCCGAGGCCGCGTACAGCTCCGATACGTCCCCGCCCGCCGAGGCAAGCGAGATCATCTTCGCAAATTCCGCACGCGTGACGGCGTTTTCGCCGCCGAAGGTGCCGTCGGTGTAGCCGTTCACGATGCCCAGAGCCGTGAGGACGGCGACGGCTTCCTCACCCGCCGGGGTGAGCGTGCCGGAGTCCGCATAAGCCATGGAGGTCTTCTCGACCGCGCCGGAGAACATCGTCAGCGCAAGTGCGAGAACCAGAACCCACGACAGAAGTCGGGTCAGCTTCTTCATTCCTGTTTTCCTCCTCAAAGGTATGGTTTGCTCTTTTCATAAGCATCTTCATTGTACCGCAGATTCAAAAACAGGTCAACAAGTCCCCGGGAGATGTAATGGAATTGTAATTTTTCTTTCGCGGGCTTATAGGGAAAACTTCGGTGCCTCAAGGAGTGCCCGACGCAGCCTTTTTCGCGCTTGCGCGGTTCTTCGCCGGGGATGCATACTGTATCCTTACGAAGTTTTCCTGCTATAGGAAAACTTCGGTGCCTCAAGGATCGCCCGACGCAGCCTCATACTTGGCTCAAGGGGACGCTCCCCGCTTCGGGTTTTTTCTTCGCCGAAAGCTATCGTACTGTATCCTTACGAAGTTTTCCCCGGTCTAGGGGAAAACTTCGTACCTCAAGGATCGCCCGACGCAGGCTCATACTTGGCAAGGGGC
>CAVGLF010000011.1:0-25477 GCA_963630045.1 Butyricicoccaceae bacterium
CCCCTTGCCAAGTATGAGCCTGCGTCGGGCGATCCCTGAGGCACCGAAGTTTTCCCCGAAGCCCGGGAAAACTTCGCAGGAAGAAAAGCAGCTCCGGCGAAGAGAAAACCCAAAGCAAGGGGGTTCGGGGTTCCCCCCGATCTACAAAAGCCCTCCCAAAGCACGGCACTCCCGGCGAAGAACCGCGTAAGCGCAAAAAGGGGGTTCGGGGTACCCCCCGAACCCTGAAGCCTTCCCGTCTGCACGGCAGCCCTTTTTTTAATAATGATACTTCTTTCTCTTGGCCACAAGAAAGATGACGAAAAACACCGCTGCCATGAGCTCCGCCACGTCGATGGAGTACCAGATTCCCTCGATGCCGAGGAGCCACGGCAGAATCAGCACCGCCGCAACCTGGAAGACCAGCGTTCTCAGGAATGAGATCAGCGCGGAGGTCAGTCCGTCGTTCAATGCCGTGAAGAAGCCCGAGCCGTAGATGGCGTATCCCATGAAGAAGAAGCTCAGCGCATAGATGCGGAATCCCGAAACGGTCAGGCTCATCAGCTCCGCATCGTAGCTGACGAAGATCCTTGCCAGCGGCTCCGCCAGAAGCTCTCCCGCGGCGATCATCGCCAGCCCGAAGCTGCCGATGAGGATCAGACTCTTCTTCAGAAGACCGTGCAGCTCCTCGTGATTCTGCGCGCCGTCGTGGAAGCCGATGATCGGAGCCGTGCCGATGGAATATCCGATGAACGTCGACGAGAAGATCATGCTGACGTACATCATGACGCCGTATGCGGCAACTCCGTCCTCACCCGCATATTTCAGAAGCTGGAGATTGTAGAGCATGCCGACAAGGCTCATGGAGATGTTGCTCATGAACTCCGAGGAGCCGTTGGTGCAGGCCTGGAGAAGCGCACGTCCGTTGAAGGCGGTGTGCCCGATGCGCAGAATGCTGTCGTTGGGACGCGCAAAGTAGATGAGCGGCACCAGTCCTCCGATCGTCTGGCTGACCGCCGTGGCAATCGCCGCACCCGCCAGCTTGTACTCCTGCGGCAGCAGGCCGACCAGCAGCGCATCCAGAATCATGTTCGTAACACCCGAGATCACCGTGGTCGCAAGCCCCAGCTTCGGCTTCTCCGCCGTTACGGCAAAGGACTGGAACATCATCTGCAGTACGTTGAACGGCAGCGCAAGGAGGATGATGCGGGCGTACAGCACCGCATTGTCCAGCATCGCGCCCTCCGCGCCCATAAGCTCCGCGATGGGACGGGTAAACGCAATGCCCAGAGCGGCGAATATGACGCCCAGAAGCGCAACCGTGTAGACAAACAGCGAGAAGTACCGGTTTCCCTTCTCCCGATCGCCTTCTCCGAAGGTCTTCGCGACCAGCGCCGAGCCGCCCGTGCCGAACATGAAGCCGATCGTGCCGAGGATCATCAGGAAGGGCATGATCAGATTGATCGCCGCAAACGGCGTCTTGCCCGCAAAATTCGAAACGAAGAAGCCGTCCACCACACTGTAGATGGACGTGAAGATCATCATGCCGATGGACGGCAGCGTAAAGCGGATCAGTCTCCCGTAGGTGAAGTGATCCGACAGCTGAATGCGTGTTTTCATCCTGTCTTTCCCCTTTACATGGCTTTCATCAGCTCCGCCTGTACGCGAAGCCCGTCGTTGTATTTCTGACACAGCCGCAGATAGTCCTCTATTTCGTCCTGCGACCATTCCCTGAAAATGCTGCACTCCGCTTCCAGGAGCCGTCCCGCCGTCTGTTCGGCGTATGAGCGCCCGGCCTGCGTCAGGCAGAGCGTCTTATAGCGCCCCCTGTTCTGCTCCAGATAGAGGAACCCCTCTCCCTCGAGCTTCCGGACGGCGGAGTTCAGCGTCTGCTTCGATATGTTCGTGTCCCGCCGCAGATCCGAGATCGGGCAGCGTCCGCCCTTTCTGTGCAGCGCGTACAGCAGCATCATCACGCTGTCCGGCACGCCGAGCTTCTGCGATATCCTGTGGTAGACGGCATCCAGCTCCGCCGCCAGACAGTTCACCCGATACATGATGTCCCCGTAGTCGGTCTCCATACCCGCGTCCCCCTCTCCGTCATAAAAAAAGAACGGTACGATTTCGTACCGGAGTGACATTATAGTACGATTTCGTACTGGTGTCAATGAACGTTGTGAAAACAATTTCTGTGCAAAACCCGTCAAAGGAGCCCGTCCCCTTCGGCGGCATCTCTGTATACCCTGTCCGGGAGTGGGGCGAAGGAAGTCGAATAGTATCAGTTTTGTGCAAAAAGCTGCTTGAATCTTTTTGCGCGGACGTTTATAATAGAGCAAACATTGATTACATGAAATTTTGCAGTCTGGAGGATTTGACCACATTATGGCTATTCGTTTCGGTGTCATCGGATGCGGCTCCATCGGAGCCTGGCATTGCATTGCCATACAGGAGGCCGCAGGCGCGGAGCTTGCGGGTGTTGCGGATGCGTTCCCCGCATCGGCCAAGAAATTTTCCGAGCGCTTCGGCGTTCCCGCCTATGAGAGCGTGGACGATATGCTGCACGATCCCAAAATCGACTGCATCACCATCTGCACGCCCAGCGGCCTTCATGCCGACCTCGCGGTTTCCGCGGCCAATGCCGGCAAGCATGTTCTGGTCGAGAAGCCCATGGCGCTGACCAGCGAGGATGCCGACCGCATCATCGAAGCCGGCGACCGCAACCATGTCAAGATCGGCGTCGTCTTCCAGGCGCGCATGAAGGACTCCACCAAGATGCTGAAGTCCATCGTCGATTCCGGACGCCTGGGCCGCATGGTCACTGCGGACATTTTCATGAAGTACTACCGTTCTCCCGAGTATTACCTCGCCGGCGGCTGGAGAGGCACCTGGAAGATGGACGGCGGCGGCGCTCTGATGAATCAGGGCATTCACTCCGTCGACCTGCTCCAGTATCTCGCGGGTCCCGTGAAGTCCGTCTACGGCGTTGCGCGTACGCTCGTGCATAAGATCGAGGTCGAGGACACCGTCGTCGCCACCGTCGAGTTTGCCTCCGGCGCCCTGGGACTCATCCAGGCCACCACCGCCATCCATCCCGGATATCCCCGCCGTCTGTCCATCTCCGGCACCAACGGCACCGTCTCCATCTCCGACGATTACT
The DNA here is from genome assembly GCA_963630045.1 of Butyricicoccaceae bacterium. Classification (GTDB taxonomy): domain Bacteria; phylum Bacillota; class Clostridia; order Oscillospirales; family QAMX01; genus JAAZKA01. The sequence goes on from CAVGLF010000011.1 coordinate 3,137, forward strand.
TCGTCCAGTGGGACATCCGCGATTACCCCAAGCCCGAAAACATCCAGCTGGGCGCCCTTGCGAGCAACGGCGCATCCGACCCCATGGACTTCAGCACCGAGGGTCACCGTCATCATATCGAGGACATGGTCGACGCCATCGTGAACGATCACGACCCGGTCGTCACCGCGCGTGAAGGCGCGAAGCCCATCCGCCTCATCCGTGCCATCTACGAAAGCTCTCAGAAGGGCTGCAGAATCGACTTCTGATTTTTTGCGGCTCCCCCGCGCGCCATATGCAAACCGCGGCAGACTTTTTTTCGGGGGGATCTTCCTTTCCCCCCAAAAAATTTCTGCCGCGGTTCATTTTTCCCCCTCCCCCCTTTTTTTGGGGGGAGGGCTTATTTTTTTGTTCAAAGCGCCTTCGTCATGAAAAGCTCCGTCGGCTGCTCATAGCCCGGGATGTCCAGCAGAAGCCCGCCGGAGTCGCGGTAGCCCTGCCCGCGCCAGAAGTGCTGCGCCGTCTCATCCGCCTGCGTCGAGGTCATGACCATGCCGAAGCCGCGGCGCGCCATGTCCTCCTCCCAGAAGCGCACGAGCGCCGTCCCCCGCCCCGCATGCTGCAGCGGCTCGCGTACGAAGAGCAGATTGACAAAGGGGATGCTGTCCCAGAACAGCCCCCAGCGCAGGACGCCCGTAATCCGTCCGTCCTCCGTCATCATGCAGCACATGCCGCGTCCACTCGAATTCCTCCGGCGCAAGGTGCTCATCCATCTCAAGCCAGCGCGTCCTGTCCCGGCAGTCGGCGTATCGTATCTCGTACATCGCGCGCGCCGGATCAGCTCAGAAGCTTCATCGCGTTCTCGCGGAAGTTTTCCGCGGACGCGGAGTCATGGATGACGCACAGGACGGTATCGTCACCCGCCAGCGTCCCGACGACGCAGGGATCATGCATCGCGTCGATGGCAAACGCAGCCGCATTCGCCAGGCCGGGCAGCGTCTTGATGACGACCATGTTCTGCGCAACCGCGACGCTGGTGACGCTTTCGCGGAAGATGCGGCGTATGCGCGTCTGCATGCCGCTCTCCTGCTCGGAGGCCGCCGTGGCGTAGCGGTAGGTGCCGTCGGCCGTCATGACCTTGATGAGCCGCAGCTCCTTGATGTCGCGGGAGACCGTGGCCTGCGTCGTGACAAAGCCCGCCTCCCTCAGGCGGTTGGAGAGCTCCTCCTGAGTCTCGAGCGGCTCCTTTTCAATCAGTTCCAGGATCTTCGTCTGTCGCTGAAATTTCATATTGGAATTCTCCTTCTTTCCTCTCATATGTGTCACAGCTTCGAGCGCAGCACGTCGTATACGCTCTTGTCCTTGATGCGTACCAGCTCCGTCACGAACGGCGAGCGTGTCAGAACCACGGTATCCCCGGGCGCGATCACGATGCCGTCGCGTCCGTCCAGCGTCAGTATGGCCTCGGAGCGTGTCGTGATGGTAACGCGCCGCGAGGGAGCGAGGACGAAGCTGCGCGTATAGAGCGCATGGGCGCAGACGGGCGTGATGATGATGTTGCGCGCCGCAGGCTCGATGACGGGGCCTCCCGCCGCAAGGGAGTAGGCCGTGGAGCCCGTGGGCGTCGCCGTGATCACGCCGTCGGCACGGAAGGAGCCGACCTCCTTGCCGTCCGAGCAGACGGTGAGCTCCAGAATGCGCCCCGTGATGCCGCGTCCGACGACGGCATCGTTGAGCACATGCCCGCGCGGATAGCATACGCCGCCCCGAATGACCTGCGCCCTGAGCATCATGCGCCGCTCAAGGGTATAATGCCCCTCCAGCACCCCGGACAGCATCGAAAGCTCGTCCGGCTCCAGCTCCGACATAAAGCCCAGATGCCCCATGTTCACGCCGAGGATCGGCACGGAGCGCGGCGCGGCATGCGCCGCCACGCGCAGGATGGAGCCGTCCCCTCCGACCACGACGGCGAGCTGGGCGTCATTCAGCGCCTCCACGCGTCCCGCACGCACGAAATACGGGGGCAGCTCCCGCTCCTCCGGGGCAAAGATGCGCACCTCCACGCCGGCCTCATGCAGAATCTGTCCCGCCTCCACGGCCTTTCCCAGTGCCTCGGGGCGGCTGCGGTTGTAGTACAGGGCTGCCGCGCGGATTCCGCTCTGTCTGTTCTGCTTCACTTTGGCTCGTCTCCTAAAAATCCTTTTTTATCTGCGTCCGACGGCTTTCGTAAGCCCCGCGTAGTCGTGTCCGGCCGCGACCGGCTGCTTTCCGTACAGCGCGAGGTATTCGACATTGCCCTCTCCCCCGCGGATGGGGGATACGCACAGGCTTTCGGTATGCAGCCCCGATTCCCGTGCCGCCTCCTCCAGCTCCCGGAGTACCCGGATATGTGCCTCGCGGTCATGCACCACGCCGTTTTTGCCTATGGCGGCGCGTCCCGCCTCGAACTGCGGCTTGATGAGCGTCACGGCATGTCCGTTCGCATCCAGGAGTCCCGAGATGACGGGGTAGATGACGCGCAGCGAGATGAAGCTTAAGTCCGCCGTCACAAGCTCCGGGGCAATGCCGCCGATCGTTTCGCGCGTCACCGCGCGGGCATTCACGCCCTCCAGGCTCGTCACCCGCGCGTCGCCGCGGAGCCTTGCGTCAAGCTGGTCATGCCCCACGTCGATGGCGTATACATGCGCCGCGCCGTTCTGCAGCAGGCAGTCCGTGAAGCCCCCCGTGCTGGCGCCCAGATCGACCGCCGTCAGCCCGCGCACATCCAGCGCAAATGTCCGCAGCGCATGCGCGAGCTTCAGCCCTCCGCGCCCGACGTAGGGCGTGTCGTCGGCCTCCAGCGCGTCCTCCGGCGTGACCTGAGCCGAGGGCTTTTCCTGCACCCGTCCGTTGACCCGCACGCGTCCCTCGCGGATCAGCGCCGAGGCTCTGTCCCGTCCGGAGACGATTCCGCGGGCGACAAGCTCCGCGTCCAAACGCGCCATAATCCCCCTACTTTCCTTTACGTTTCATTCTCTGTCAGCGCGCGCAGCGCCGCCGCAAGGCTCTGCGCATCCAGCCCGAAGCGCTCTCTCAGCGAGGGCACGTCTCCGCAGGGCGGGAATGCGTCCCCCGTATTGGCAAAGCCCATGCGGATGCCGCAGCCCTGAAGCGCCGCCGCGGCGCGCTCTCCGATGCCGCCGGCCGCCGCCGCTTCCTCCGCAACGAGCATGGGCACGTCCGTCCACGCCGTCAGATCGGGCAGCGGACAGAGCCGCAGAAGCTTCACAACGCGCACCTCCACGCCCTCCCGCGCGAGAAGCTCCGCCGCTCCGAGCGCTTCGTTTACGAGGATGCCCCCGCAGACAAGGGTCGCCTGCGGATGCTCCGGATCTCTGAGCACACCCGCGTCCCGTCCGTCGCAGAAGGTACACTCCCCGGGGCAGCCGCGCGGATAGCGCAGCGCCACGGGTCCCGTATGCTCGTACAGCGCGCGCCGCAGCACCAGCTCCAGCTCCGCAAAGTTCGCCGGCGCGTACACCGTCATCCCCGGCATATCGCCCAGAAGCGCCACATCGAACAGTCCCTGATGCGTCTCCCCGTCGCCCGGCACCAGTCCCGCGCGGTCCACGGCGAAGACGACATGCACGGGATCGATGCACACATCGTGCAGAATCTGATCGTAGGCGCGCTGCAAAAAGGTCGAATAGACGGCGCAGACCGGCGTCATCCCGCCCCGGGCCAGTCCCGCGGACATCGTAACCGCATGCTCCTCCGCAATGCCGACGTCGAAGAAGCGCTCGGGGTACTCCTGCGCGAAGGAGGACAATCCCGTGCCCGAGGGCATCGCCGCCGTCACGGCGCAGAGCCCTGCATCCGTCCGCGCCAGTGCCCGGAGGTTTTCACCCAGCGCATCCGAGAAGGTGCGGTGATGGGGGGAAAGCGCCCGTCCCGACTGCGCATCGAAGGCGGAGGCTCCGTGGAAGCGGTCGGGATCGTGCTCGGCATATTCCGCGCCGCAGCCTTTGACGGTGAGGCAGTGAATGACGACCGGACGGTTCAGGAGCTTGGCAAAGGAGATCATGCGGCGCAGCTCGCGGATGTTGTGCCCGTCAACGGGACCCAGATAGGTAAACCCCATGTTTTCAAACAGGGATGTCGGAAGCACCAGCGTCTTGATGCGGTCCTTGATCCGCTTCAGAAACGCAGCGAAGCGGCGGCCGACCTTCCGCTCGAGGAAGGTCTTGAAGCGGTAGTAGCCCGGACGCGTGCGCAGACGGTTCAGATGCTCCGCAACGCCGCCGACGCTGCGCGAAATCGCCATGGCGTTGTCGTTCAGGATGACGATCAGCGGCTCCTCGCTGCGTCCGATGTCGTTGAGCGCCTCCATGGCCATGCCGCCCGCGACGGAGGCATCTCCGATGACCGTCACGATGCGGTGCGTCTCGTGCCGCAGGGTACGCGCCCGCGCAAGCCCCGCCGCGGCGGACAGCGCGCTTGAGGCATGTCCCGCCACAACCGGGTCGGCTGCGGATTCCCACGGGCGCGGGAACCCGGACATCCCTCCGTAGGTGCGCAGCGTCCCGAAGCCCTCCGCGCGCCCGGTCAGGAGCTTATGCACATAGCACTGGTGTCCCACGTCGTACAGAATCCGGTCGCGGAAAGGGTCGAACTCCAGCGCCAGCGCCACGGAGATTTCGACCACGCCGAGATTCGACGCCAGATGACCGCCCGTCCGGGCGATATGCTCAATCAGAAAGGTGCGGATCTGTTCGCAGAGCCGCTCAAGCTCGCGGTCATTCAGTGTTCCCAGCACGGAAGAGTCGCGCAGCACCCTGTTCAGTTCGGTATCCCGCTCCACTCTTCCCTCTCGCCCCTTCTTATCGTCCCGCCGTGTGATTTTTATGCAGTGCGTGTATATTGTATCATAGCCCCCCTCAAAAAGCAACCCCTCCCCGAAATTCATGCAGGAAAATCGATAATTATGCGCACGGGGCGTAATTTGTACAAAATGCGCTTCTTCGGAGCAGAACGGTTGTGAAAAATCGGCGTTTACAAGTCTTTCTGCCTGTGGTATAATGTTTCGAGTTCAAAGTTTTTGGAAGTTTTTCGAATTCTGTCTGGAGGAATTTCATTTGATACGCGAAAATCTGCGCAACGTTGCCATCATCGCGCACGTCGACCACGGCAAGACGACCCTCGTCGACCAGATGCTGCGTCAGGGCGGCATCTTCCGTGAAAACCAGTCCGTCCAGGAGCGCGTCATGGACTCCGGGGATCTGGAGCGCGAGCGCGGCATCACCATTCTTGCCAAGAACACCTCCGCGGTGTACCGCGGCATCAAGATCAACATCGTCGACACGCCCGGACACGCCGACTTCGGCGGCGAGGTGGAGCGCGTGCTGAAGATGGTCGACGGCGTTCTGCTGCTCGTCGATGCCTTCGAAGGCCCCATGCCCCAGACCCGCTTCGTTCTGCAGAAGGCGCTGGACTTAAACCTCAAGGTCATCATCGTCATCAACAAGATCGACCGTCCCGATGCCCGCACGGGCGAGGTCGGCGACGAGGTTCTGGAGCTCATGCTGGAGCTCGGCGCGGATGTCGACGTACTCGACAGCCCCATCGTCTACTGCTCCGGCCGCGAGGGCACGGCAACGCTCGACTGGCAGAATCCCGGTGCCGATCTGACCGCGCTGTTCGATACGATTGTCGACACCATCCCCGCCCCCGACGTCGATACCGAGGGTCCCGCCCAGATGCTCGTATCCTGCGTGGACTACAACGAATACGTCGGCCGTATGGCCATCGGACGCATCGAGCGCGGCGAGTTCCGCGTGGGACAGGAAATCCAGGTCTGCGACTACCACCGCAAGGACATCTCCACCCGCAGCAAGATCACCGCGCTGTATCAGTTTGACGGACTGCGCCGTGCGCCCGTCGAAAGCGCCATTGCAGGCGATATCGTCTGTCTCTCCGGCGTCGAGACCATCAACATCGGCAACACCATCTGCACGCCCGCGTGCATCGAGCCCGTCTCCTTCGTCAAGATCTCGCCTCCCACGGTCGAGATGACCTTCATGGTCAACGATTCCCCCTTCGCCGGACGCGAGGGCAAGTACGTCACCTCCCGCAACCTGCGCGACCGCCTCTTCCGCGAGCTGCTGCGCGATGTCTCCCTGCATGTCGAGGAGACCGACTCCACCGATGCCTTCCGCGTTCTGGGACGCGGCGAGATGCATCTGTCCATCCTCATCGAGACGATGCGCCGCGAGGGCTACGAGCTTCAGGTCGGAGCGCCGCGCGTTCTGATGCAGGAAATCGGCGGCGTCCTCTGCGAGCCGTTCGAGGAATTTGTCGCGGACGTCCCCTCCGAATGCGTCGGCTCCGTCATGGAAAAGCTGGGCGCGCGCAAGGGTGAGCTCGTCGCGATGACGCCCATGGGCAGCCGCATGAGGCTGGAGTTCATCGTTCCGTCGCGCGGCCTGTTCGGCTACCGTTCCGAGTTCATGACCGATACGCGCGGCGAGGGCATCATGAGCGCCGTGTTCCACGACTACGCGCCGTACAAGGGCGAGCTGCCCGGCCGCAATGTCGGCTCCCTCATCTCCTTCGAGACGGGCGAGGCCGTCACCTACGGTCTGTTCAACGCTCAGGACCGCGGTCCTCTGTTCGTCACGCCCGGCACGCCCGTCTACGCGGGCATGGTCGTCGGCTGCTCCCCCAAGGGCGAGGACATCGTCGTCAACGTCTGCAAGAAGAAGCACATCACGAATATGCGCGCCGCCGGCTCCGACGAAGCGCTGCGTCTGCACTCCCCGCGCATCATGAGCCTCGAGGAAAGCCTCGAATACCTCGCAGATGACGAGCTCCTGGAGGTCACGCCCAAGAGCCTGCGCGTCCGCAAGCGCGTCCTCGACCACTCCGAAAGAATGCGCATCGCCTCCAAGGCAAAGCAGGGCTGATTTTTCTGCTCTCTCTCTCCCCTCTCTTGAGTTTTTCCTTAGCCTGTGCAAAAAACACTTCCCCCCGGCCTTTTTTCACGCCGCAAGCCTTTTTTTCAAAAATGCCTGTCTTTCCCCCTCTTTTTTCAGGGGGCGCAGAGGCATTATTCCTTGAAAGGCTCCCGGGTAAAAAGGCCGGGGGGTTTTTGCTGTTTTTTCCCCCTTTTTTCTAAAGGGGGGAGAGGACTATTGCAGCTTCAGCACATCCGTCACGGTCAGCCGCTCCCCGTCCGCACGGAAGCGGATGTCGAAGCCCGCGAAGGGAAGCCCGTAGACGCGCCCGGGGTCGCGCTGGTAGGAGGGTCTTGGATCCTGCGCCAGAGCCTCGCAGAGTCCCGCCCGCAGCTCCTGCGGGATGCGCGCAAGGAGCTCCCCGGGGAAGCAGACCTCCAGTGCGCGGCTCTGCAGCGGCTCCGCGAAGCCGCCCGTGGCCTCCGGATGGCAGTCCGCGTAGGGCAGATAGGGCTTGATGTCATAGATCGGCGTGCCGTCCATGAGATCGGCTCCGCGCACATACAGCACGGGGCCGCAGTCCTCCTGTCCGATGCGCGCGAGCGCCACGCAGGACAGTCCCAGCGGATTCGGACGGAACGGGGAGCGCGTTGCGAAGACGCCCATGCGCGTATTGCCGCCCAGACGCGGAGGCCTCACGGTAGGGCTCCACTCCGTCCTGATGGCTTCGGAGAACTGCCAGATGAGCCAGATATGCGAAAAGCCGTCCAGCCCGCGCAGCGCATCGGGGCTGCGGTAGGGCGGCTCGAAGACGATGCGGCTTTCGAGAGACGGCGCAAGGCCGCTCTGACGCGGGATGCCGAACTTCGTCGGAAACGACGAGTGAATGCGGGCAATGATCTCCATATCGAAAAAATGCGCCCCCTTTTTTTCGCGCTTCGTCCGTACTGTCAAAATACGTCAAAAAGCGCTCAAAACTCAGAGGTTTTGAGCGCTTTTTTATGGTGGAGGCGGGGGGAGTTGAACCCCCGTCCGAAAGCAATTCCTTGCATACTTCTCCGGGCGCAGACGATCTTTTAAAATTCCCCTTGCATCGGCGCCGGTCGTCAGGCTTCCGTGTTCGGGTAGCTTCATGATGCATGACGCGCTCAAAGCTTTGCGCGTTCACGTCCGCGGCTAAGGTCACGCCCTGAGGGCTGACGGAGTATATAGGTCCGTCAGACTGCCTAGCAAAACCGGGGTCGCCGCTTCAGAGGGCGCTTGCGCATCCCCCCACCCGGCCGGACGGCTGCGTCAGAGCCTCAAAGGGCTCTGAAGGTTACGCAGCGAGGAGTTCAGTATTGTTGTTACTTAATTTATAAGTGCACGTTTTTATAGAGGTCATGCGCCCCTGCCCGCTATACACACCTCGTCGCCCCCGTCGAAACCGGTACGCCCCCATGTGCAGTGGGTATTATACCATACTTTTCCTCCGGCTGTCAAGCGCCGGCGTCCCTTGAAGCCCCCGCCTTTCACCCCCTGTACAAAATCCCGCGGCAAAAAAGGGGTCTCCCCTTCCCCCCGGGGGAAAACTCCCCCCGGGGGAGAGCATTTTTTTGGGGGGTCTATCGCCGTCTTCTTTTCTTCCTGCGCAGATTCACCGCGCGCAGAAGCGCCGCCGTGATTGTGTAGAGGAGCAGCACCACGGACAGCGTCAGCGCGATGGGCGTGCGCAGATTGATCGTTTTCTTCGTCTCCTGCGTGCTTTCCGGTTCCGTCTGCGTCTCTTCGGCCGCTGTCGTCAGCAGGGATGCGCTGCCCTCGGGGTAGAACGAAAGGATCTCCCCCGCCTCGTTCAGGATGTAGAACGCGCCGTCCCGTCCCGCAAGCGCCCGTCCGTCGGCAAAGTCCGTGACGTAGTCAAAGCTCTCCGCGATGACATCCCTCCCGTCGGAGTCGATGTAGCCCCAATGCGTCCCGTCCGAGGACACCGCCGCGTATCCTCCGGAAAAGCCGCGTACCGCCCGGTAGCTTCCTCCGATGCGCTGTCCCTGCGTATCGATGAAGCCGTATGCGCCGGCCGTGCGCACCGCGGCGCGTCCTTCGGAAAACTGCCCCACGGCATCGTAGGCCTCCGGGATGACCACCGTGCCGGAAAAGTCCGCGAAGCCCCACTTTCCCTCTGTGCAGACGCCGAAGAAGCCCTCTGCGGGAAGCGTGACGTCCTGCCACAGGCATTCCACCGCAATCTCCCCCGTGCCGTCGGCAAAGCCCCAGCCGGAGTCCGTCCGCACAAGCACCAGCCCCTGGATAAGCTCCGAGTATACGTCCTCTGCGAGAACGTTCCCCTCCGTGTCGATTAAATACCCCGTGCCGCCGCGCTCGGCATATGCCGTGCCGTCCGCAAAGGAGCTCACGCGGTCGTACTCAAATGCCGCCGCAGTCTTTCCCCCAGTCGTGACAAAGCCCCAGAGTCCGTCCTTTTTCGCGGCGGCAAGTCCCTCGGAGACGCCGCAGATCTCCTCGTATACCGTATCGACCGCAAGCCGTCCCGTCCTGTCCGCAAGCCCCCAGAGACCGTCCCGCTCCACGCGGGCATATCCGTTTTCGAACGGGCATATCGCGTCATATGCGGAGGCATCGATGACCTCCCGCCCCGTTTTGTCGATGTAAAAGCGGCGTCCGTCCAGGGATACCGGCGCCACGCCCTCGGAAAAGCGCCCGCCCGAATCGTAGACCGGCTCGATGACGAGCACTCCGTCCGTATCCGCATAGCCCCAGAGTCCGTCCGCGCATACGGCGGCCAGACCCTCGGAGTAGAGCGGCTCCGCTTCCTCCGGGATGTCCGGCGTATAGACGCCGCCCTCGCAGCGGCAGTCCCCCGCCGCCTCAAACGATGTGAGTGCCAGCGTGCCCGCGCACAGAAGCCATGCGCAGATCACCGCCAGCAGCAGTGTCCTTTTCCAAAGCTTCACCGGCGTCTTCCCCCTTTTCCCCGATTTTCGTCCGTCTCCTGCCCCCCTTGGGCGAGGATCCGGGCGATCCTGCGCTCAACCGGCGCATAGATCTCCGGATGTGCGGCATATGCACCGAGCCTGCGGTAGTGTGCGTCCCACCCGGCCCATTCCTCCCGCGTCAGGTCCGTGTCGTTTTCGAAGGCGGGCACCGCAAGCCAGATCGGGTACTCCGCCTCAAGCGAAAACCCGAGCTTCTCCGCGACGCTCCGGGAGCCTGCGTTAGCCCGGTAGCAGATCCACTCCAGCGTCCGTACGCCGTGCGACAGCCAGTACGCAGCCGTCGCCGCGGCGGCCGCCGTGGCCAGTCCCATCCGTCTGAAGCGCGGGTCGGTCACGATGCCGATCGCCGCATGATCCCCCACCCGGCAGTCCGTCAGGCTCCACGCCGCAAGTGTCCGCTCCCGTCTCACGACGAAGCCCGCTCCGTCCCGGAAAAAGTGCTCCGTCCCCCAGGCCTCCGCCCAGTGCCGCACGGCTTCACCGTTTTCCAGCTCGAAGTGCGCCCTCTCCAGCCGCTCAAGCGTCATTCCGGGCGGCAGCGGACGATCCGCACGCGTGAGTGCCGCAGCCGTGTACTGCCGCTTCAGCGCACGGCGCAGGTACGGATTCGGATGCAGGCACGGCAGCCGTTCGTCCCACTCCCGCGTGTCCGGCGTGACATGCTCGCAAAAGCCCAGTGTCGCCCGAAGCCGCTCCCGTGCCTGCTCGCATTCCGCGTCTCCCGCGACGACGGAGGTCTCCGTCGTGCGGATCAGCACAACCCTCGGAGACTCCGCGCGGTCTGCCAGCACCTCTCCGGGGTTCTCCCCCTCCAGAGTCGCCGCCACGGACAGCTCGGTCTCCGCGCCGCGCAGCAGAGCCCGCGCCGATGCATACCGCCCGGGCGCAAGCCGCACCATCCGCGTGTCCTCCATGCCGGTTCCCCCTTTTTTCGTATATTCGTATGCCGTGTATGATAACGGGTCGGAGGACGGCGCACCGTACCCGTTTTTTCGCCGTCCTCCGTATTTTTTCGTGTTATCTGCAAAGATCCGCGCGTGTCATTTTTCAGAACGGGCAGACCGTCAGCGCAAAGAGGAAGTCGCGGTTGAAGGCGTACTCCGGCGCCAGCTCGGGGCCGCAGGAGTTGGAGCCGATGCCCGCCTGCGCCGCATCCGCGCAGAACACGGTCTCGCCCGTGCCGCGAAGCTCGTAGTTATGCGCCGCACGGGTCAGCTCCTCCGCCGTATAGGGCGAGGCGTTGAAGCAGAAGCCGTCGGGCGAGGCAAAGCGCCAGCCGCGGCCGTCGGACGCCGTGACGCGCACCCAGTCGCAGTCATAATGGCTTCCGTTTTCCTGCGGACGGATGTAGTCCTCGTGAAGCTCCGCAGCCGTGCTCCGGAAGAGTCCGAGACGCGAGGCGCGGCGCTTGTCGATGTAGCTCTCGTTCGGGCCGTAGCCGAAGTACTCCACGCGGTTTTCCTCTCCCGGCAGGAAGAAGCGCACGCCGAAGCGCGGCAGCGCGGGCAGATTCGGATTCTTCTTCGCATCGAGCCTGAGCGCAAGCCGTCCGTCCGCGAAGACCGTCCAGGTATACCGCATCCGCAGCACGGGCTGACGGGACAGCCCCGCGACGGAGGCCGAGGCCTCGATGACCACCGCATTGCCGGAGCTGTGCGCCTCCATGCCGTATACGCGCGTGATGGCACGGTCATAGCCGGCCTCCGACCAGCTCGCGCGGAGATTGCGCTCGTTGTCCGTCGGCGCTCTCCAGATGACAAACTCCGCGGGACGCGTCATACGGGACACACCCGCAAGCTCCAGCGCACGGGGGCAGCCTGATACGCGGTCGAAGACCCAGGAAAAGCCCTCGCCCGAGACCGTGATGCCGTCATCCGCGCTTTCAAAGGAGATCCTGCCGGGAGCGCCTTCGGGAGCGCTTTCGCGCACACGGCGCAGCACAATGCTGTCCAGACCGATTTCGTCCCCCGCATGAACGCCGGGCGCATCGCAGAGCCGGAAGGTGCGGAAGTTCATCACGAGTGTGCCCTGCGCGGGAGCCGCCGTCTTCAGGGTAAAGCGTACCCGCTCATGGGGCCGGGCGTCGATGTGCAGGTCTCCCGCCTCGATGGTCTCGCCGTCCTGCTCCAGCGACCAGGTCACGCGGGCATAGTCGGCAAGCCGGGTGAAGTCCAGCGTATTGAAAAGCTCATACAGATCCCCGCCCACATGCGTGATGCGCAGCGGACGCGCGACGTTGGCAAGCTCCAAAAGCCCCGTATGCGGACGGCGGTCGGGGTAGACCAGTCCGTCCATGCAGAAGTTGCCGTCATGGGGATACTCGCCGGAGTCGCCGCCGTAGCCGAATTTTCTGCGGCCGTCCTCCGTCAGTCCCTGATCGACGGCATGGTCGCACCACTCCCAGACGAAGCCGCCCATGAGCCTCGGATGGCGGTAGAAGAGCTTATAGTAGTCCTCGAGGTCGCCCGGGCCGTTGCCCATCGCGTGGCAGAATTCGCAGAGGACGAAGGGACGGTCGAAGTGCGGATCCGTCGCGTACTGCTCGACCTCGGCGGGCGCCGTGTACATCGCGGAGTGTACGCCGATCATATCATACTCGTCCGCATGCGGCGGGGTCTCCCACTGTCCGTTCTTCATATAGGGGAGATAGGGCTTCGCGCGCTCGTAATGCACCGGACGGGAGGGATCGCGCCGCTTGATCCAGCGTCCCGCAAGCTGGAAATTGCGTCCGAAGCCGGCCTCGTTGCCCATCGACCACATGATGATCGAGGGGCTGTTCTTGTCGCGCTCGATGTTGCGCTGAATGCGGTCCAGAATCGCGGCTTCGAACATCGGCTCCTCGGCGCAGGTGTTGTAGTTGAACTCATGTCCCAGCATCACCGTGCCGTGCGTCTCGACATCGGATTCCCCGATGACGTAGAAGCCCCACTCGTCGCAGAGCTCCAGGAAGCGCGGGGCGCTGGGGTAGTGGCTCGTGCGGATGGCGTTGACGTTGTGCCGCTTCATCAGGGCAAGGTCGCGCCGCATATGCGCCATATCCACGGCGGAGCCCACGAAGGGGTCGGAGTCGTGGCGGTTCACGCCGCGCAGCACGATGCGCACGCCGTTCACAAGGAAGACGCCGCCGCGGATGGAGACCTCGCGCAGACCGATCTTCTTTGCAATGACCTCGCCGCCGTACGAAAGGACGAGGGTATACAGCGCGGGATTCTCGGCGCTCCAGAGTACGGGGGACTCCACGCGGCAGGAAAAGCCCGGGAGCGCGCCTTGGGCGACCGTCTCTCCCCCGGGCGAAAGGAGCTTCGCCCATCCTCCGGGCTCGCCCGCAAAGTCCGTGTCCAGCGTCACGGTGCAGGCGGCAAAGCCGTCCTCGAACGCCGTATGGACGAAGAAGTCGCGCAGATGCGCCTGCGGACGCTCCAGCAGGTAGAAGTCGCGGAAGATGCCGCTCTGGCGGAACTTGTCCTGATCCTCCATATAGGTGCCGAAGCACCACTTGTAGACGACGACGGCAAAGCGGTTCTGCCCGTCGCGCAGGTATCTCGTGACATCGGCCTCCGCCGTCGAATGCGACACCTCGGAGTAGGAGACGAACTGCCCGTTGATGTAGAGGCAGGCGCAGGAATCCACGCCCTCGAAGACCGCGTACCAGCTTTTGCCCGGGACGGGATGCAGCTCCACATCGCGCACATAGAGCCCGCAGGGATTCATCGAAGGCACATACGGCGGGTCATAGGGAATGGGGTAGTTGATATTGGTGTACTGCGGCTGATCAAGCCCCTGAGTCTGCCAGACGGAGGGTACCTCCATCCGGGAAAGCGCCGCGGGATCGAAATCCGCATCGAGAAAATCGGGCAGCTCCAGGGCGCTTTTATAATATCCGAAGCTCCAGCTTCCGTTCAGCGAAAAAAAGGCCGGAGACTGCTCCCGCTCAAGGCTCAGCGCCTCCTCCTCCGATGCAAACGGGATATAGTATGCGCGGTTATCCTCAAGACCCAGCCGCGTGACGCGCGGATCCTCCAGAAATGCAGGCTGCTTCACGGTGTATATCCTCCCTGTATCAAAATTGAATCTTTTTTTGCAAAGGCTGTAAACTGTGCGCACTCTCTTTTTGCATTGTACCAAAAAAGCCCGTGCTCTGTCAATGTCTTTTCCGTCAGAATCCCCGGGGGGCGTCAGCATCCCCGGGGGCGTCAGCATCCCCGGGGGTGTCTCGGATGCGCTCCCCCGGGGATTTTTTTTTGCAAGCTGCGGCCGGACAGAATACCCGCTGTACCAAAACCCGTCCTAAGGGGGAAAAAAAAGAAGGCGCATCCTTCGGCGGGTTCCAGGAGACCCTGGAGGGGGGAAGGATGCGCTTTCTCTGTTATCCGGTTGTCAAAAAAAGCTCTTCCGATGCTCCGGATTACGAGCCCGAGATATAGCTCAGAGCCGCGGAGACGTCCACGCCGGTGGAGTTTTCATCGATGACCACGTTCATGCTCTCGATCTTCTCGTTGATCAGAAGCTGGAACTTATACGACTCCACGGAGGAATAGAAACTCTCGTGATACTGCTCGTAGTCCTCCATCGTGATGGGATTGCGCTTGATGATGTGGTAGCCGTACGAGGTCTGCACGATGTCCGAGATTTCGCCGGGCTCAAGGGCAAACGCGGCATCGGAGAAGGCGTCCACCATCTGACCGTCGGTGAAGATGTAGCCGGTCTTGCTGTCCTGTCCCGGATCCTCGCCGTACTCGTCGATGAGCGCGGAGAAGTCCTCACCCGCCTTCGCACGGGCGAGAGCCTCCTCGGCACGGGAAAGCGCGGCGTCGTAGTCCTCCTGTCCCTCCGCTTCCTGCGTGGAGATCAGGATATGCATCGCCGAGCAGTAGTACGTGCAGAAGAGCTCATAGCACTCCTCCTTCGTCGGCGGCTCGATGCCGGTCTCCGCATCGTAGAGATACTCCATGAGCTTCGTCTGCTTGGCGCGATTGTACATGATGTTCTGGAACTGCTTCTTCGAAAGGCTCATCGCGTTCAGGAACTTTTTGTAGCCGGAGGTGCCGCCCATGTTCTCCTCTACGCTCGTCGTGATGTTGTCCAGCACCGACTTGCGCTCCAGCGCCTCAAGCTGCACGCCGTATTCCCGGCACAGCTCCTCCGTCGCGTAGTAGATCGCGATCTGCTGCGAGGCATACTCCGATGCCTTCGTTGTATCCGAGTAGCTGGAGTATCCCAGCGCGTAGTAATAGGTATACAGTCCCTTCGGCACGCTCTTTCCGTCGATCTTCATGCCGATGGTCTGCGAGCATCCGCTGAGCGCCGCGACAATCGTGCACAGGGCAAGAATCATCGCCGCCGCCCTTGAAAGCTTCCGTGAAAGCTTCATAGTATCCCTCCAGAAATTTATGTATACGGTCAGTATACCATTCCGTCCCCCGTTTTGCATGAACTTTCTCTAAACAAAATGCCGTACGGCCCCCGCACCCCGGGAAAATGCGGCGTCAAAGGGGGCGTTTTCAGGTCTCCGCGATGAAGCCGCCGCCCAGAAGGATGTCCTTATCGTAGAGCACCGCCGACTGTCCCGGAGCCGCCATGCGGGCGGGCTCATCGAGCCGCAGGAGCAGCTCATCCTCCCCCCGGCACTCGATTGTGCATGCAAGCGGACTGCCTCCGAGCCTCAGCTTCACCGTGCAGCGCGTCCCCTCCGCAGGCTTCTCCTGCAGGAAGGACAGTCCCGTCACGCGGACGCTGTCCCGCAGAAGCACGTCCCCGTGCGAGAGGATGACGCGGTTGTGCGCCCGGTCGAGGCGCGAGACATAGACCCTTTCCCCCGCGGCGACGCCCAGACCCCGCCTCTGACCCACCGTATAGCGGTAGAGCCCTGCGTGATGCCCGAGGACGCGGCCGGAGTCGTCCACGATCTCGCCCGGCTCCGCATGCAGTCCCCGGCGCTCCAGGAAGCCCGCGTAGTCCCCGTCCGGCACGAAGCAGATGTCCTGACTGTCCGGCGCGTCCGCGGAGGGCAGTCCCATCTCCCGCGCGATGCCGCGCACGTCCTCCTTGGACTCTGCCTCCCCCAGCGGGAAGAGCAGCCGCTCCTGCCACTCCGGACGGATGTACCAGAGCATGTAGCTCTGATCCTTCGCGCGGGCGCGGGCGATGGCGGCGCGTCCGCGATACTCCGTACGGCGGGCGTAGTGCCCCGTCGCGACATAGCGCGCACCGAGCCGGTCCGCCTCCCCGAAGAGCGCCGCGAGCTTGACGCGGCGGTTGCACAGCACGCAGGGGTTGGGCGTGCGCGCGCACAGGTATTCCCCGGCAAAGGGGCGCACGACCTCCTCCTCAAAGCGTTCGCGCACATCGCGTACGATGAGCGGAATGCCCAGAACCCGTGCGCAGTCACGCGCGGAGTCCGGCGTTCCCGAGCCCGTGTCGAGCCACACCGCCGTGACGTCGAAGCCCTTTTTCAGAAATCCCGCCGCCGCCGAGGAATCGACGCCGCCCGAGAAGCCGATTACAATCTTTTCCACCGTTTATCCGATCTCCGTTCCGAACTGTGAGGTATACATGCGGTAATATGCGCCCCTTTGCTCCATGAGCTGCCGGTGATTCCCGCGTTCGACGATCTCCCCGCCGTCCACGACGAAGATGCAGTCCGCGTCGCGGATGGTGCCGAGCCTGTGCGCGATGACGAAGGTCGTTCGGTTCTTCATCAGGTCGCGCATGATGTGCTGGATGCGCAGCTCCGTGCGCGTGTCGACCGAGGAGGTCGCCTCATCCAGAATGAGGATGGCGGGATCGGACAGCACGGCGCGCGCCAGCGCCAGAAGCTGCCTCTGTCCTGCGGACAGGTTGCCTCCGTTGTCCTCCACGCGGGTGAGGTAGCCGTCCGGCAGACGCGTGATGAAGCGGTCCGCTCCGGCGGTGCAGGCCGCCTCCCGCACCTCCTCGTCCGTAGAATCGGGGCGTCCGTAGCGGATGTTGTCCATGATGGTTCCGCTGAACAGATAGGTCTCCTGCAGCACGATGCCGAAGGTGGAGCGCACGCTGTCGCGTGTATAGTCCCGCAGATCCCGTCCGTCCACCAGAATCGAGCCCTCCGTCACGTCGTAGAAGCGCGTGAGCAGGTTGATGATCGTCGTCTTGCCCGCGCCCGTAGGTCCTACGAAGGCCGCGCGGGTGTGCGCGGGTACGGTGAAGCTGACATGACGCAGCACCTGCCTGTCGGGGCGGTAGCCGAAGGACACGTCGCGGAATTCAACCTCCGCACCGCCGGACTCCTCCGACAGCGGTACGGCCTCCGGCGCGTCCGCAGGCTCCTCCTCCTCGGACATGACATCGAAGACGCGCTCCGCACCCGCGATGGCGGACAGGAAGCTGTTGTAGGTATTGGCAATCTCGTTCAAGGGACGCACGAACTGCTTCGTCAGCGATACGAACGCCGCAATCGTGCCGAGGCTCACCTCGCCCCTGAGCGCCAGAAAGCCGCCCGCCATGCTCACGAGCACGAAGCCGAAATTGTTGATGACGTTCAGAAGCGGCATGATGGCGGCCGACCACTCATGCGCCCTTGTGCTGACGCGGCGCATCTCCTCGTTGGCGAGCGCGAATTTCCGCAGCGCCGTGTCCTCCTGCCCGTAGGCGCGGACGGTCTCAATGCCCGTGATCGTCTCCTCGATATGCGCGCCGAGCTCGCCCAGAACCGCCTGCTGCGCCCGGAACAGAGGCCCCGTGCGCCGTGTCACGATCCGCGTCAGCGCATAGATCAGCGGAACGGTCAGGAGCACCGCCGCCGCCATCGGCAGGCTTTCGGCGATCATCGCCGCGAGCGTACCCGTCACGGTCAGCACGCCCGTGACGAGCTGCACCGCCGCCTGTCCGACGGAGCCGGAGATGGTATCCATGTCGTTGGTCAGACGGCTCATCAGGTCGCCCGAGGCATGGCTGTCGAAAAAGCCCAGCGGCAGGTGCTGGAGCTTCGAAAAGAGGCTGCGGCGCAGACGGCAGACGAAGGTCTGCGACAGCCCCGCCATGAGGAACTCGCGCAGGAAGATGAGCACGACGTCCGTGCCGTACACCGCGGCGAGTATCCACGCCGCCGCGCGCAGCTCCCCGAAGCGCACCTCTCCGGGTCCCGTGCCGCAGGCATCGACCGCCCGTCCCGCCAGAAGCGGAATCACGACGGAGAGCCCCGACACCGTCATGGCGATCACGCAGACCGCCGCAAGCTCCCACCTGAGGCCGCGCATGGCGTTCCACAGCATTTTCATCGTGCCCCGGAAGTCACGCGGCTTCTGGACGGGTCTGCCCCGCTTGGGGCCGCCTCCCGTGCCGCCCGCGCGTCCGATGGAGGCCGTGGCGCTTGACTGCATCCTGTCCATGCTATGCCGTCACGCTCCTTTCCGTATGCCGCCCCAGTGCCTCCGCTCCGTACTGGGAGCGATAGATGTCGCGGTATACCTCGCAGGTTTCAAGAAGCTCCTCGTGCGTGCCCAGTCCCACGCCCTCGCCGTCGTCCAGCACGAGAATCCTGTCGCAGTCCGCAATCGAGCTGATCTTCTGCGAGACCAGCACGCAGCCGCAGCTCTTCTGAATCTCACGCAGCTCACGCCGTATGTCGGCCTCCGTCAGCGCGTCCACAGCGGACAGGCAGTCGTCCAGAATGAGGATGCGCGGCTTTCTGATGAGCGCGCGCGCGATGGCGATGCGCTGACGCTGTCCTCCGGAGAGGTTCACCCCTCCGTGACCGAGCATCGTGTCATAGCCCTCGGGGAAGCTGCGGATGAAGTCGTCGGCGTGTGCAAGGCTCGCCGCCCTCCGGACCTCCTCGTCCGACGCGTCCTCCCGTCCCCAGCGGATGTTCTCCGCGATGGTGCCCGTGAACAGCATCACGCGCTGGGGCACGACGGCCAGCTCCTCGCGGATGATGCGCGGATCCGACTCCCGCGAATCCGTGCCGAAGAGCCGGATCGTCCCGCCGGTCGGCGCGTAGAACTGCAGAATCAGCGAAATCAGCGTCGTCTTGCCCGAGCCCGTCGCTCCGATGATGCCGACGCGCTCGCCCGTGCCGCAGGAGAACGTCACATGCGTCAGCGCGGGACGTCCCGTTGCGTTTTTATAGGAAAAGCTCACGTCGCGAAATTCAATGCCCTGCGCCGGATCGGGCGCCGGCGGATTTTCGGGCACATGCAGGGATTCGGCCTCCATGATCTCCCCCAGCCGCCGCGCCGAGGCCTTCGAGCGCACGACGCGCTGGAAGATATTCGAGAACATGTTCAGCGAGTGCAGAATCTGCGTCATGTAGGAGACAAACGCGATGATCTGCCCCGTATGCATGCCGCCCGTCTCGACCAGCTCCCCGCCTCTCAGATAGATGTAGACGATGCCCGCATAGATGATGCCCGTGACGGCAGGATTGAAGATCGACATCACGCGGGAGGCAAAGGTCGAGGTGCTCCTGAGCTCCTCATTGGGCACGGCAAACCGCTTCGTCTCGAAGCCGAAGCGGTTGAAGGCCTTGACCACGCGCACGCCGGAAAGGTACTCGCGGATGACGGTATTCACGCGGTCCAGCGCACTCTGCACCGATTCGAACAGCGGGAAGCCGTAGCGGAGATTCAGCGCAATCAGAACGAAGATGACCGCCGTACAGATAACCGGGACGGCGGCGAGGCGCGCGTTGATCCTCCAGGCCATATAGATGCCGCCGACGCACAGGATCGGCGCCTTGAAGCAGACGCGCATCAGGCTCATCGTCATGGTCTGAAGCTGCGAGATATCGTTGGTCACGCGCGTCATGAGCGTACCCGCTCCGAAGCGGTTGAGCTCGTCGGGCGTCAGGCTCTGAATCTTGCCGTACACATCCGCGCGCATGTAGAATACCGCCCACTGGGAGCCTCTGGTCGACAGGATGTTGCGCAGAAAGGCCGCAGCGGCATAGCACGCAACCGCCGCGAGCATCACGGCGGAGGTATGCATGACGTACCCCATGTCCCCCGAGGCCACGCCGATATCGAGGATATTCGACAGCAGCGTCGGCTGAATCAGCTCCACCCCCGACTCGATGCACATGCACACAAGCGAGCCCAGGATATACGGCAGAATGCGGCGGATGTACCTTCCGTAAAATCGCACGGGCGTGTCCAGCTCCTCTCTTTTTCATATCGCTCGAAAAAGGCGCGATTTACTCCTGCATGCTTTCTCCCTGCCGCAGGCGTTCGGCCTGGTCGGCGGTGATGAGCGCATCGACGAGCTCGTCCAGCTCGCCCTCCAGGATGCGGTCGAGCTTATACAGCGTGAGGTTGATGCGGTGGTCGGTCAGACGGTTCTGCGGGTAGTTATAGGTGCGGATGCGCTCGGAGCGGTCGCCCGAGCCGACCATGGTGCGCCGCTCGGCAGCAATCTGCGCATTCTGCTTCTCCCTTTCCTGCTCCAGAAGCTTCGAGCGCAGGATCTTCATCGCGCGGTCGCGGTTTTTGTACTGGCTTCTCTCATCCTGGCACTCCACGACGAGTCCCGTCGGCAGATGCGTGATGCGGATGGCGGACTCGGTCTTGTTGACATGCTGCCCGCCCGCGCCCGAGGAGCGGTAGGTATCGATCTGCAGCTCCCCCGGGTCGATGCTGATCTCGACATCGTCGGCCTCGGGCAGCACGGCAACGGAGGCTGCGGAGGTGTGGATGCGTCCCCCGGCCTCGGTCTCCGGCACGCGCTGGACGCGGTGGATGCCGGACTCGAACTTGAAGCGCGAGTACGCGCCGTCGCCCACGATCATGCACGAAAGCTCCTTGATGCCGCCGAGCTCGGATTCGCTGCGGTTGAGCACCTCGATGCGGTAGCCCTTCATCTGGGCATACATCGAGTACATACGGTACAGCACGCCCGCAAAGAGTGCCGCCTCCTCGCCGCCGACGCCTCCGCGGATCTCCAGAATGACGTTGCGCCCGTCATTGGGGTCGCGCGGCAGCAGCAGGACGGTCAGCTTCTCCCGCAGCTCCTCCGCGCGCTTTTTCGCCGCCGCGTGCTCCTCCTGGCAAAGCTCCCGCAGCTCCGCCTCTCCGGCAAGCTCCAGCGCGTCCTGAGCGTCCTGCTCCGCGCGCTTCCATTCCCTCCATGTCGCGACGACCGGCTCAAGCTCCTTCTGCTCCCGCGCAAGCTTCGCCGCGAGTGCGGGGTCGGAGTAAATCTCCGGCGACTCCAGCCTTTCCCGAAGCTCCTCATACCTTGTCTCCAGTGCCGCAAGCTTTTCTTCCATGCTGTCTTCCTTCCAAAAGCTCCCGCTTCATTCATCCGTGTTTTTTATGCCGGGATGTTTTCCCATCAAAAAAAGCATGCGTTCCCGGCGCCGGCGGTCAGTCGAAGACCGCGTGGTAGGCTACAGCCGCGCATTCGCGCAGGTACATGCTGAGAATCGTGCCCGTCCTCGGCAGCGGTGCCGAAAGCGCCGTCACCTGCCGCGCTCCGGCCTGCTCCAGAGCCTGAACGCAGCGGAAGATGTGGAACGCATTGGACACGGCGGTGACGCGCGCGTCAGGATCTCCGATCAGCTCCATGGAGTACCGTCCGTTTTCGATGGTATCCGTCGCCCCGGTCTCCGGAATCAGCCTGTCCTCCGCGATGCCCCAGCCCACAAGGAGCCTCCTCATGGCCTCGGCCTCGGTGATGTCCTCCCCCGCGCCCTGCCCTCCGGAGAGCACGGCGCGTGTACCGGGATGCGCCTCGAGATACTCATACGCCGTGCGCGTCCTGAGCGTCAGCATCAGCGACGGCGTCTCGCCGCGTACGCCCGCGCCGAATACGACCAGATAATCTGTATCCTGCGCGCCGACCGCCTTTTCCCTGGCGTATCCGTTCAGCGCAAGGGACATGGCGATCACGACAGCCGCCGCCAGAGCACTACCCGCCGCGATGATGCGGCAGACCCACCGGGCAGCCCTCGTGTCCCGTCCGGCAGCATACGCATACAGCACCCACACGCCGCAGACGGCGAGCATGAGACGCGTCCCGAAGTCGACGCGTCCCACGCTGAGCGCCATCCAGACCGCGAGCAGGAATGCCAAAGCCGCACCCGCCCATCGCAGGGAGCTTTGCCTGCGTGTTCCGTTTTTTTCCATCGAATCCCCTTTATTTTCCGCCGCGAAGCCGGCCTTTTTTCGTTCTTTGCGGTCAGTATACCATATTCTTGTCGGAAAAGCAAGGAGACCGCCGTCCGGGAGGGGGAAGGGGCTGCCGTGTTCCCGAAGGGTTTTTTAGGCTCGGGGAGAACCCCGAACCCCCTTCTTTGCCCGGGGGATCCCCTCACAGTCGGGACTGCCGTGTTCCCGAAGGGTTTTTTAGGCTCGGGGAGAACCCCGAACCCCCTTTTTGCGCCCGGGTGTTCCCCTCGCGATCGGGGCTGCCGTGTTCCCGAAGGGTTTTTTAGGCTCGGGGAGAACCCCGAACCCCCTTCT
>CAVGLF010000012.1:0-24895 GCA_963630045.1 Butyricicoccaceae bacterium
ACTGCGCGAAAAAGCGAATATGTGTCCCCAGCGTCCGGGCGTCTATCGGATGATAGACTCCGGCGGCGTGGTGATCTATGTCGGCAAGGCTAAAAACCTGAAAAACCGCGTGTCGCAGTATTTCCAGAGCCCCGAGCGCCAGTGGGTGAAAACGCAGAAGCTGGTCGCGCATATCGATCACTTCGAGACGATCGTCACGGATACCGAGCTCGAGGCGCTGGTGCTGGAGAATACGCTGATCAAGCACTATCAGCCGCGCTACAACATCCTGCTGAAGGACGACAAGGGATACCCCTTCATCTGCTACGATCCGCGCGAGGCATTCCCGAGGCTGACGCTGGCCGCGAAGCGCGACGAGGACGCGCGGTGCTTCGGCCCGTACGGAGGACGCACCGTGGCGCACGATGTGATCGACACGGTTCAGGAGACGCTGAAGCTGCCCAACTGCTCGCGGAAATTTCCGCGCGACATCGGGCGGGAGCGTCCGTGCCTGCGCCGTCAGCTCGGACGCTGCGTCGGCGTATGCACGGGAGAGGTCACGCCGGAGCAGTACCGTCATCTGATGGATGAGGCCGCCATGATGCTCGAGGGACGGGCAGGAGAGCTGTCGGAGTCGCTGAGGCGGGAGATGGAGGCTGCGGCGGAGTCGCTGGACTTCGAAAGAGCCGCGTATCTGCGCGACCGGCTCGCCGCGCTGGAACGGCTGGAGGGACGGCAGAAGGTTGTGGCGGCTCATGTGCCGGATGCGGATGTCGTATGCCTGTACAACGGAGCGACGCGCGCCTGCGTCGTCGTGCTGCATTACATCGAGGGGACGCTTCTGGGTAAGGAGCAGACGCTCCTGCCCGCCTGCGAGGACGGGGAGGACGAGGCCCAGACGCTTTCGGAATTCGTGACGCGCTATTACCGCGACCGTCCCATCCTGCCCCGGGAGGTGCTTCTGTCGAGGGAGATCCCGGACTCGGAGCTTTTGGGCGAGTACCTGTCGGTTCGCGCGGGGAGAAGGGTGTATGTCCTGTTCCCGCAGCGCGGAGAGAAGCGCCGGCTGCTGGAGATGGCGATGGCGAACGCGCACGAGGAGGCGCGGGCGGCGACGCTGCGCGAGGAAAAGACCGGACGGGGACTCGGACTGCTGCAGAGCGCGCTCGGGCTCGATGTGCCTCCGTACAGGCTGGAGGCCTATGACATCTCGCATACCGCGGGAGAGGACACCGTGGGCGGCATGGTCGTCTTCGAGGGCGGAAAGCCCCGGCGCTCGGCCTACCGGCGCTTCCGCATCGAGCGCGATGCGCCGGATGACTATGCGTCCATGCGCGAGGTGCTCACGCGGCGCATCGACCGGGCGCGCGCGGGAGACGAAAAATTCCTGCCGCTGCCCGATGTCTTCCTCATTGACGGAGGCGCGCAGCATGCCGGAACGGCCTGCGAGGTGCTGCGGGAGAAGGGACTTTCCGTGCCGGTTCTGGGCATGGTGAAGGACGATCATCACCGGACGCGCGCGCTGATTTTCGCGGACGGACGGGAGATCGGCATCCGCACGGAGCCCGCGCTCTTTGCGCTGATCGGAACGATCGGCGAGGAGGTGCACCGGTACGCCATCGAGTACCACCGCTCCCTGCGGGACAAAAAGGTGCGCCGGTCGGCGCTCGACAGCATTCCGGGCATCGGAGAAGCCCGGAAGGCGGCTCTGCTCGGCCGCTTCGGCTCGGTTCGCGCCATAAAGGAGGCCTCCGTGGAGGAGCTGCGCGAGGTGGTGCCCGGACACGTCGCCGAGGCGGTTCATGCCGGGCTGAATGTGAAAAAAACGAAAGAACAGGAATAAAACGATATGCTGCGCGTGATTACAGGCGACGCCAGGGGCAGAAGGCTCAAAAGCGTCGAGGGAATGGACACCCGTCCGACCACCGATCGGACGAAGGAATCCGTATTTAACGCCATTCAGTTTGACATAGAGGGACGAAGAGTGCTCGACCTGTTTGCGGGCACGGGACAGCTGGGCATAGAGGCGCTTTCCAGAGGCGCGCGCGACGCGGTCTTCGTGGATGCCGCGCCGGCAGCCGTACGCGTGGTGCGGGAAAACCTGGCGATCGTGCGCTATGAAAAGCGCGCGGAGGTCATTCAGGGGGATGCGCTGGGCGTGCTGGGACGCTTCCCGGAAAACCGCTTTGGTCTGATCTTTCTGGATCCGCCCTATGAGGCGGGGCTCATCGGCGGTGCGCTGCGGCGCATCATGGATTCATGCCTGCTGTGCGAGGGTGGGCTCATCGTCTGCGAGACCCTGAAGGACGAGGTGCTGCCCGAGTGCCGGAACGGCTTCCGCACGGTGCGGGAGTATGTGTACGGCAAGAGCCGCATCACCCTCATCACGCGCGGCGGGGAGGAGACGGCATGAAGACAGCGGTATACCCGGGCTCCTTCGACCCCGTAACGGAGGGACATATGGACATCATCCGCCGTGCCTCGGGCATGTTTGACCGGCTCGTCGTCGCGGTGGTGGCGAATATCAACAAGCGTGCGACCTTCACGCCGGAGGAGCGCGCGGACTTCCTGCGCAGAGCCGTGCGGGAGGAGGGTCTTGCAAACGTCGAGATCGATATCTACGACGGACTGGTGGCGAATTACGTCCGCAGGATCGGCGCGACAACGCTGGTGCGCGGACTCCGTGCCATGTCGGATTTCGAAAACGAGTTCCAGATGGCGCTGGCCAACCGCCAGATCTGCGAGAACGCAGATACGGTCTTTCTCGTGACCAGCGTGGAATACATGTACTTAAGCTCGAGCCTTGTGCGGGAGATCGGCTGCTACGGCGGCGATATCCGGCAGTTTGTTCCGCCCTGCGTGGCGGATGACATCGCCCGAAAACTGAAAAAACAATAAAAGTGGGGTAAATATGCCATGGCCGGTGGAATTGACGAACTGATTGATGTCCTGTACGGAATGATTGAGGAAGCCTGGGGCATGCCTCTGGGCAAGGATAAATGCGTCATCGAGCGCGAAAAGGCGCTGGATATCCTGGATGAGCTGCGCGGAAATCTCCCCGCAGAGATCAAGGCTGCGCGGGAAATCGTGGAAAAGCGCAACGACCTGATTGCCTCGGGCAAGAAGGAGGCCGACTCCCTGCGCCGCACGGCGGAGGAAAAGGCGCGCGCGATGGTGGACTCCAACGAGATCGCGGCAAAGGCGAAGGAGCGCGCGAAAGAGGTCGGCGCGTCCGCCGAGGCTCAGGCATCGGAGCTCAAGAAGGCCGCAAGCGCCTACTGCGACGATGTGCTGCGCCGCACGGAGGAATCCATCCAGGCCTCCCTGGAGGAGGTGCGCAAGATCCGCGCCCAGTTCAAATCCGCAGCCGGCATCAAGTGATAATCCGTGGCCTTCCTCAGGGGGGGTGAGGCCACGGGCAATATTCACGCACTCTTCATCGAATACGGCTTGCATTTTCAGAATGCGTCCTGTATAATGGATGCCGGAAATTATGTTTACTGTCACAAAAGGCGGGGTTTGGTCGATTCATGGATAAGACGGAGGCTTCCTATACGCATATTCCCGTTCTGCGCGATGCCTGCATCGAGGCACTGGCGCTGCGTCCGGACGGCGTCTATGTGGACGCGACGCTGGGAGGCGCGGGGCACTCCTGCGAAATCGCCCGCGTGCTTCGGACGGGGCGGCTCATCGGCATCGACCGGGACGAATACGCGCTGTCCCGCGCGGGGGAGCGCCTTGCCCCGTGGAGCGACCGCGTGACGCTTGTGCACAGCGACTTCCGCCGCATCGGGGACTGCCTTGACCGGGCGGGTGTAACGGGTGCCGACGGGATCCTCTTCGATCTGGGCTGCTCCTCGTTTCAGCTGGACGACCCGGAGCGCGGCTTTTCCTATATGCACGACGCGCCGCTGGACATGCGCATGGACAGGACCTGCGGCATGACGGCCTACGATCTGGTCAATACGGCGGACGCCCAGGAACTCAGGCGCATCCTCTTCACCTACGGAGAGGAGCGCTACGCCCCGCGCATCGCGGAGGCCATCGTGAAGGCGCGCGGTTCGGAGCCCATCCGGACGACGGGGGAGCTTGCACGCATCATTGCGGAGGCCATGCCGGCGGCGGCGAGACGCGAAAAGCAGCATCCGGCAAAGCGCTCCTTTCAGGCGCTTCGCATCGCGGTCAACGACGAGCTTTCGGCGATTGACGAGGCACTTCGCGCTGCCGTCGATGCGCTGAATCCGGGCGGACGGCTCGCGGTCATCTCATTCCATTCGCTGGAGGACCGCATCGTGAAGCAGGTCATGGCGCAGGCCGCGCAGGGCTGCACCTGCCCGCCGGAGTTCCCGGTGTGCGTCTGCGGCAAAAAACCGCGTGTACGGCTCGTTGCGCGCCATCCCATCCTGCCCTCGGACTCCGAGTGCGCGGAAAATCCCCGTGCGCGAAGCGCGAAGCTGCGCGTGGCGGAGAAGCTGGGAGAATGACCTTATCCCGATAAAAAGGGAAGGACGAAAGGGAGGCGCAAAAGGGATTCATGCCGTCCTTACAGTCTGAGCGGGAGCCGCGGGTGTCCCGCATATACCAAGTGGAAGGAAATACAGCGTTGGAAGAGGAATTCAAGCCCCGGACGGAGGAGAGCGTCGGGTACGATCTGTCGCGCTTTGATCAGCGTCCCCGCGTGCGTGAGGTACGCCGCAGGGAGGCTGCATCGCCGCGTGAAAGACAGAGAGCTGCGGAACGTCCGAGGGTGAGCGCCGCGACCCTGATTCTGGGGGGCATTGCCGCGCTGTGCGCCGTGCTGCTTCTGTACAACGAGATGCAGATGACGGTGCTCAACGACCAGATCGACACACTTAAGGATGAGTACACGGAGCTGGTCAATCAGGGCGTCAAGCTCAGGACGCAGTATGAGTCGCGGTATGACCTGACGGAGATCGAGGAATACGCGCAGGCGAAGCTCGGCATGACGAAGATGGACCGCAGCCAGATGGAGTATGTGGAGATCGGCAGCCCCGATACCATCACGCGCCGGGGAGGAGCAGGCTCCGGGGGATCGTCCCTTTCGGAGAGGATCACCGATGTGATCAACAGAATTCTGGCACTCTTCTCCTGAACTTGTTTCGAGCTTTCCTGAAGGCAGCAAAGGAGTGAGAATCGGGTCCCCTGAACTGCAGCGTACCGTTTCTGACTCCTTTCTTTCGAGTTTTTGTCTGCAGCATGTGTGAGGGCACAATATGAGAAAACACCCCGTAAATCCCGAAAATCCCGAGACTCCGAGAAGAAGATTCCGGCTCCGCATACCGCGCTTCCTTCGGAGATTCTGGAACCGTCCGGGCGCCGTGACGACCTCGGCCGTATTCAGCCGGACGATGATCATCACGTTTTTCCTGAGCTTCGTCACCTTCGCCATACTGATTGCGAAGCTGTTCCAGGTGCAGCTGGTGGATAACGAGAAATATCAGCGCGAAGCGGCGGCGCAGCAGACGCGCAACGCCATCATCACACCCGTCCGCGGCACGATCTACGACCGGAACGGCAAGCAGCTGGCGGTCTCCACGGCGGTGAAGACGGTCATCATGAATCCCGCCGGCTTCGATAAGGATGAGAGCGGGGCAAAGGATGCGGAGCAGGTGGAGCTGGCCTGCCGGGGACTCGTGGACATTCTGGGGCTGGACTACGATACGGTCAAGGCAAAGACCGAGAAGAACAGCCACTATGAATACGTCGCACGAAAGATCGACACGGAGCTTGCGGAGGAGCTTGAGGCGTACATCTCGGAAAACAAGCTCACGGGCGTGCTGTATACGATCGAGGACACCAAGCGCTACTACCCCTACGGCAATTTCCTGTCCCATGTTCTGGGCTTCTGCGGCATGGACAACAACGGCCTGTACGGCATCGAGCTCTACTATGACGACGAGCTTACGGGCGAGCCCGGACGCATCATCTCCGCGAAAAACGGACGAGGCGTCGAAATGGACTCCGATTTCTCGCAGTATACGGAGGCGCAGGACGGAGACTCCATCGAGCTGACCATCGATGAGGTCATCCAGCATTATGTGGAAAAGCGCATCGAGGAGTGCTATGAGAGCACCGAGGCCAGCGTGGGCGTGTCGGCCATCGTCATGGACGTGCAGAACGGCGCCGTTCTGGGCATGGCCGTAAAGCCCGACTTCGATCTGAACAGCCCCTATGAGATCACCGACGAGGAGGAGCTTGCGCTGATCGCGGAGCTTGCCGAGACCGACGAGGAGGCCGCGAAGGAAGAGCGCTCCAGCTATCAGCAGACGCTCTGGTCCAACCGCGCGGTGAACTCGACCTATGAGCCGGGCTCCGTTTTCAAAATCATCTCCGGCGCCATGGCGGTGGAGGAAAACCTCGTCTCCGAGGGCAAGGTGTACTACTGCGGAGGCACCAAGTCCATCGAGCTTTCCGGCGAGCACATCGGCTGCTGGAGCAAATACGGACACGGGTATCAGACGTTCACGGAGGGCGTCATGCACTCGTGCAACTGCCTGTTCATAGAGCTGGGCATGAAGCTCGGCCCCTCGACGTTCTTCAAA
The DNA here is from genome assembly GCA_963630045.1 of Butyricicoccaceae bacterium. Lineage (GTDB taxonomy): Bacteria > Bacillota > Clostridia > Oscillospirales > QAMX01 > JAAZKA01. The sequence continues at coordinate 6,543 of CAVGLF010000012.1, forward strand.
TACTTCAAGGCCTTCGGACTGACGCAGAAGACGGGCATCACGCTGCCCGGCGAAGCCGGCGGCTCCTCGTCGCTGTATCACGACGAGAAGGCGCTGCAGGTGGATGTCCAGCTGGCGAACTCCGCCTTCGGACAGTCCTTCAAGGTCTCTCCTATTCAGCTGATCACCGCGGTCAGCGCCGTTGCGAACGGAGGCACACTCTATCAGCCCAGAATCGTCTCCCGCATCATTGCGGCGGACGGAACCATCAAGCAGGACTCCGACCCGGTCGTGGTGCGTCAGGTCATCACGGAGGAGACCTCCAAGCGCATGAACGAGGCGCTGGAGCAGGTCGTCTCCGGCGAGGAGGGCACGGGCCGTAACGCATATGTCAAGGGCTACCGCGTAGCCGGCAAGACCGGTACCTCGCAGAAGCTCGATAAGCTGGACGAAAACGGCGAGGCGACGCTGCGCATCGTATCCTTCCTGGCGTATGCGCCGGCGGATGATCCGAAGGTCGCGGTGCTGGTCATCGTCGACGAGCCGCAGAAGGGTACGGTCTCCGGCGGTGCCCTGGCCGCTCCCGTTGCGGCGGATATCCTGTCCGACGTGCTGCCGTATCTGGATGTGGAGCCCGTTTACACCGAGGAGGAGCTGAAAACCCTCGACATCTATACGCCGGACTTTGACGGCATGACGCGCGAGGAGGTCGAGGCGAGAGCCGCGGCCGACGGACTCACCATTACCTTCAAGGGCGAGGGCGATACCGTGACGGCTCAGATGCCCGATGCGGGCTCCGTCGTGCCGCGCAACTCGAATATGGTGGTCTACATGGGCGAGGACAAGCCCGATCACGACATCACCGTGCCGAATCTCGTCGGCATGACCTACAGCGGCATCAAGAAGCTTCTGAAAAACTCCCCGTACTATTATCTGAGACCGGTCGGTCTTTCGGATCTCGATGCGAAGATCGGATGCGTCAAGCAGTCCCCCGAGGCCGGAACGCTGGCAAAGCCCGGCGTGGTCATCACCCTGAGCTTTGTGGACACCGATATCATCGAATAACCCCCCGCGGCAAAAATAATGACCCCCCTTGCCCGCTTTTTAAAAAGACCCTGGGGGGACCTGCCGTCATGGAAAGGAAATGAAAGCCATGCTTCTGCGCGATCTGCTCTGCGGCGTACCGTATGATGCGGTTTCGGGGGATGACTCCCCGGACATTCAGGATATCTGCTTTGACTCGCGGGTCTGCCGTCCCGGGATGCTCTTTGCCGCCGTGCGCGGCGTGAAGGCCGACGGACATGACTACATCCCCGCCGCCGTGGAGGCCGGAGCCTCCGCCGTGATCGCAAAATATCCGGTTCAGGGCGTCACGACCGTCGTGACGGGCGACCCGGAGGCAACGCTTGCCGCCGTGACGGCGAATTTTTACGGAAATCCCGCGCGGGACATGACGCTCATCGGCATCACGGGCACGAAGGGCAAGACCTCGACCGCCTTCTTCGTGAAATCCGTTCTTGACCGCGAGGAGGGCGTGAAATGCGGCCTCATCGGAACGATCTGCAACATGGCGGGCGGGGAATCCCTGGGCGAGGCGCACAACACGACGCCCACCGTCACGGAGCTGCATCGGATTCTCTCCGAGATGCGCGCACGCGGCTGCACCCATGTCGTCATGGAGGTCAGCTCCCACGCGCTGGAGCTCGGACGCCTTTCGGGACTTCACTTTGCCGTGGGCATTTTTACGAATTTCTCCCAGGATCATCTGGATTTCCACGGAACGATGGAAAACTACCTTGCGGCAAAATGCCGGCTTTTCTCCATGACGGATACGGGTGCCGTGAATCTGGATGATCCGGCCTCGGCGGAGGTTCTGCGCATGGCGCGCTGCCCGATGAAGACCTTCTCCTGCACGAGGGCTGCCGACATGACGGCGCGGGACATCACGGAGCGCGGAGCCGACGGCGTGGACTTCACCGTATCCGCTGCGGGCCGGGACATGCGCGTCCGCTTCCCCGTACCGGGGCAGTTTTCCGTCTACAACGCTATGGCGGCGCTGTCCGCCGTACTGGCGCTGGGCGTGGAGCCGGAGCGCGCCGTCCGCGCGCTGGAGGAGACCCCCGGTGTGCCCGGACGTGCCGAGGTGGTGCGGGTGGACGCGCCCTACCGCGTGATCGTGGACTACGCGCACTCCCCGGACAGCGTGGAGAAGATTGTGGAGACGGTCGCGGATTTCACACGCGGACGCGTCATCTCGGTGCTGGGCTGCGGAGGCAACCGCGACCGCGGCAAGCGGCCGAAGATGGCGGCGGCGGCCTCGCACAGAAGCGGCTATGTCATCCTGACGACGGACAATCCGCGCTTTGAGGAGCCGGAGGACATCATGAGGGACATCCTGCCCGGAATCGAGGGCACGGACTGCCCCTACCGCGTGGTGCTGGATCGCCGCGAGGCGATTCATGCGGCGCTCGGAATGGCCGAACCCGGGGATACCGTGCTCATCATGGGCAAGGGACACGAGCCCTATCAGGAGATCCGCGGAGTCCGGCATCACTTCGACGACCGCGAGGAGGTTCGCGCCTGCTTTGAGGCACGAGCCGCTGCGGGACGGGGGGAGAGCGAATGAAAGAGGTTTCGCTGCGCGACCTCGCCGCATGGTGCGGTGCTCTGAATACGGAGGAGCTGCCGGATGTGGGCATCACGTCGGTGTCCCGGAATACGCAGACCCTGCGCCCCGGCGCGCTCTTCGTCCCGCTGCGCGGAGCGAAGGCGGACGGGCATGACTACATTCCGGCTGCGGTGCTTGCGGGAGCCTCAGCCGCTCTGTGCGACCGCGGGGACGTAAGCTCCGCAGTTCCGCTCGTGCGCGTGGAGGACACGCGCGCGGCGGCTCAGGCCATGGCGGCGGGATACCGCGGCATGATGGGCCGGCCCGTCATCGGCATCACGGGCAGCGCGGGAAAGACGACGACCTGTGCCATGGTGCGCGCCGTGCTGGAGCGGAAATTCCGCATGCCGCCGACACTGCCCGATGACAACGGACAGATTGGACTGACCTTCGCCGTATTCAACCTTGAGGACTGCCACGATCTCGCCGTGTGGGAGATGGGCATGTCCCAATACGGAGAGATGCAGAGACTGTCGGAGATGGTGCGTCCGGACGCCGCCGTCATCAACGGCATCGGAACCGCGCACATCGAGTTCTTCGGAAGCCGGGAGAGAATCCTTGACGCGAAGCTGGAGATTCTCTCGGGAATGCGCCGCGGTGCGCCCCTCATCCTGAACGGGGATGACGATCTGCTGTGGGGACTGCGCGGTACGCTTGAGTACAGGACGATCTATTACGCGCTGGAGAACCCGGAGGCCGACATCCGGGGCGAGATCACGGCGCAGGACTCAGTGTCCCAGACGCTTCGCATCCGCTTCCCCGACGGCACGGTCGAGCGGAGGCTCCCCGCTGCGGGACGGCACAATGCCCAAAACGCCTTGGCTGCGGCTGCGGTGGGGCATCTTCTGGGGCTTGCCCCGGGGGAAATCTCCTTCGACGGCTTCAGGGGTGTCGGAGGACGGCAGAACATTGTGCAAAAATACGGCATGACCGTCATGGAGGACTGGTACAACGCAAGCCCCGAAGCCGTGTGCGCGGCGCTGGACGTGCTGAGCACGCTGGGAGGACGCCGCTTTGCGGCGCTGGGCTGCATGCGGGAGCTGGGAGAAGCCTCCGGGCGGCTGCACAGGCAGTGCGGAGCCCGCGCCGCGAAATGTGCGGATGCCCTCTACGTCTACGGCGAGGGTGCAGAGGCGTATCTTGAGGGCGCACGCGATGCCGGAATGCCGGAGACGGCGCTGCGGATGTACGGCGACCGCGACGCCCTGGCGCAGGATCTTGCGCGGGAGGTATCCCCCGGGGATTCGCTCCTCTTCAAGGGAAGCCACCACTTTACGCATATGGAACGGTGCATGGAGCGCTTCTATGCGCTGATGGAAGAAAATAACGGGTAAATCGAGGTTTTGGTTGCTATGACGATGTACGCGGCGTTGTCCTTTGTTCTGGCATTTGCGCTGACGGCGGCGATAGGCCCGAAGATCATCATGGAGCTCAGACGGCTCAAGTGCGGCGGGACGGTTCTGGAAATCGGGCCGAAATGGCACCTGAAGAAGGGCAATATCCCCGTGATGGGCGGTCTGATGTTCATCATCTCCGCGACGGCCGTCACGGTTCTCCTGCTCCTTGCGGCACCGGCCGTCCTTTCGGGCGCGGGACTGCAGGGCGGAGGAAGGCTCTGGGGCGGCGCAATGGCGGTTCTGGGCTTTTCGCTCATCTGCGGGCTCATCGGCTTTCTGGATGATTTCCAGAAAATCCGCAACCGGCGCAACATGGGTCTCACGGCGCGGCAGAAGCTGGCGCTGCAGTGTGCGGCGGCGGTCGTCTTCATCCTGGTGCTGAGGGCGCTGGGTCTGGTGACCTGTGAGGTGACGGTGCCCTTCGCGGGCGTGACCTGGACGTGGCCGTGGTTCGTCTACGTTCCGTTCATGATGTTCGTCATCGTGGGCACGGTCAACTCCGTCAACCTGACGGACGGCATCGACGGACTCGCGGGAGGCGTGACGATGATCGTGGCGCTCTTCTTTGCCGCGGCGGCGCTCCTGCTGTACGGACGGACGTCCTCTGCGGGACTCGCCGGAGCGGCGCTGCTGGCGGCGGCCGTCGGCGGCGGACTTGCGGGATTCCTCCTGTATAACCACAGCCCCGCGAAGGTCTGGATGGGGGATACGGGCTCGCTGTTTCTGGGCGGCATGGTCTGCGGACTGGCGTTTGCGCTGGATCTTCCGCTGATTCTGATTCCCGTGGGCATCATCTACATCATTGAAACGATGTCGGATATCATCCAGATCGGATATTTTAAGCTCACACACGGAAAGCGCGTGTTTAAGATGGCGCCGATTCATCATCACTTCGAGATGTGCGGATGGTCGGAAAGGAAAATCGACTATGTCGCCTACGGCATCACGGCGCTCTTCTGCATTCTGGCCTTTCTGGGCGTGCGCGCACTGTAAAAAATTCCCCCCTCGATCGGGATCCGCAAGCGCGGGGGAAAGGCCCGCGCATCCCCACCCGCACAGAAAAAAGGGGAGGACGCGGACATTCATGACATTTCGGAAGGGAGTACGCTTATGCGCAGAAAACCGAATCACAGATCGCCGGAGCCGGCCGAACGCATGAGCGGGCAGGTCTACGTGTCCTCCTATGAGCAGATGCTGGAGCAGGGCGCGTCTGCCGCGGATGAGCCGGTTCCGGACGGGGCGCCCTCCCCGGAGACGCCCGGAGAGCCGGCCGCCGCTGCTTCCGGAGGAAAGAAAAAGACGCGCCGGGGACTCTGGAGCGTCAACATCGGTCTTTTCCAGTCCGATGCGCGACTGAAGATCGGCGCGATGGATATGCCCTTCTTCCTGCTGCTGCTCGTCATCACCGTGGTCGGACTGATTGCGCTGTACTCAGCCAGCTACACGGCGGCGTATTACAAGTTCGATGATCCCTATCACTACATCTCAAGCCAGGCGCTCTACTCCGTTTTCGGCATTGCGGTCTGCTGGATTGTTTCGAAGATTCCGTATCAGAAGCTGCACCGACTGATCGGACCGGCGCTTCTGGCGGCCTTCGTGCTGCTGATACTCGTTCCGATCATCGGAACCTCGCTGAATACGGAGGCCAAGAGATGGCTGCGTATCGGTCCGATCACCTTCCAGCCCTCGGAGATCGCGAAGGCCGCCGTCATCGTGGCGTTTCCGTCGATGTGCGTGAGAATGCGCGACCGCATCGGAAATCCGAAGTCGCTTGTTCCCTTCTACGCCATTCTCGCCGGCATGGCGGCGCTTCTGATGGTTGAGCCCCATCTGTCGGGCACCATCATCATCCTCGTGACGGGCTTCACGATCCTGATGGCGGGCGGCGCTCACGTGGGTACGCTGCTGGGCTCCGCTGCCGCCGGCATAGGAGCTGTTCTCTGGCTCATTCTGGGACCGCTTCAGTATAAGCACGACCGTATCGAGGTCTGGCTCAATCCGGCCTCGGACTCGCAGAACAAGGGGTTCCAGGTTCTGCAGTCCCTGTACGCCGTGGCTTCGGGGGGACTGACCGGCCTGGGACTCGGACAGAGCCGCCAGAAGCAGATGTACCTGCCCGAGCCGTACAACGACTTCATCTTTGCCATTTTCTGCGAAGAGCTGGGCTTCATCGGAGCGACGCTCGTCATCCTGCTTTTCGCCGTGTTCACCATTCGCGGCTTCCACATCGCGCTGCATGCGCGCGACACCTTCGGCACACTCCTGGTCGTCGGCATCATGACGCAGGTTGCCATTCAGGTGTTCTTCAACATCAGCGTCGTGACGGGGCTTTTGCCCGTGACCGGCGCATCGCTGCCGTTTTTCTCATCGGGAGGCAGCTCGGCTCTGATGCTGTACGCGGAGATGGGCATCGTGCTCAGCGTATCGCGGCAGATCGGACAGAAATAAAGCTATTATGGGGAGGCTTACCTGATGCGTGCCATTGTCAGCGGCGGCGGAACCGGAGGACATATCAATCCGGCTCTGGCCATTGCCCGCATGATACAGAGCCGGGAGCCCGGCTCCGAGATCCTGTTCTGCGGAGGAAAAAACGGGCTGGAGGAAAAGCTCGTGCCGAGGGAGGGCTACAGGCTCCAGACCTTCGCCGTGCACGGACTGCGCCGGAAGCTCACGCCCTCGAACATCGCCTACGACATCCGGGTGCTGGCGGAGGCGGAGCGCTCCGAGCGGGAGGCTCTTGCGACCGTGAGGGAATTCCGCCCCGACATCGTCATCGGCTGCGGCGGATATGCCAGCTTCCCCGTTGTCCGCGCGGCGCAGAAGGCCGGAGTGCCGACGGCGCTGCTGGAGGTGAACGCCTTCCCGGGCGTCACGACCAAGGCTCTGGCGCAGAAGGCCGGCGCGGTCATGATCTGCTTCGAGGAGAGCCGCAGATTCTTTGAGCATGCGAATGTCGTGCTGACGGGCAGCCCCGTTCGCCCGGACTTCCTTACGGCGAACCGCGAGGAGGCGCGGCGGGCGCTGAAGCTCGACGAAAGACCCCTGATCGTATCCGTATGGGGCAGCCTCGGCGCGGAGCATTTAAACCACTGCATGGCGGACTTCATTGCGCTGGAGGCGCAGAACGACGCGCATTACCTGATTCACGCCATCGGAAGCTGGGGCTATACCTGGGTGCGCGATGAAATCGCCGCAAAGGGTACGGTTCTCCCGGAGCATCCGAACATCGATGTGCGCGACTATATCTACGACATGCCGACCGTCATGGCGGCGGCGGATCTCGTGCTGTGCCGCGGCGGTGCCGCTACGGCGGCGGAGCTGGAGGTACTTGGGAAGCCCGCCATCATCGTACCCTCCCCGAACGTCGCGGAGAATCATCAGGAGAAGAACGCCCGCGCGCTGGAGGCGCTGGGAGGCGTTGAGGTTATGCTGGAGCGCGATACGACGGGCGAGAGCCTGTACCGTCACGCCGTGGCTCTTCTGGGCGACCCGGACAGGCTCCGCGCAATGGGCGAAAGCATGAAGCGAATCGCGCAGCCGGATGCCCTGGGGAATATCTACGAATGCATCTGCCGTACGGCATCGGGCAGATAAAGAAAAAATCCCGCGGCTGTCACGGGGGCAGCTCTAAAAGAAAATCCCCCCAAAAAAATTCCCGCGTCTTCGGCGATGGAATTTTGGGGGGAAAAGGCAAGGGTAGGTGAGGAAGCATCGGACGGAAAACAAGACATGAGCCGCGTGTCCGCAGCAAAGAGAAGGCCGCACCGCGCAGACCCGTACGGCGAAGCGCGCGGCGCAGCCGGACGGATGCCGGACGGTCTGCGAGAGCGGAGAAAAGAAGCCGTTCCCTGTCGCCGCAGGCGGTGGAGCTGCTGTACAGGCTCCTGCTTACGGCGGTTCTGGTGTGTACGGTCTGCCTCGTGTCGTCGATGTACTTCAGGGTGCGGACGATTGAGATCGTCGGCAATGAGACCTGTACGACGCAGGCGATTGCGGATGCCTCCGGCGTGCACATAGGGGACCGGCTGATGGCCGTAAACCGCCGGGACGCGGCGGAGGGCATCCTGAACGCGCTGCCGTATGCCGATGCCGTGCGCGTGCGGCGCAGGCTGCCGGATACCCTTGTCATTGAGGTGCGCGAAAGCGAGCCCGCCGCCGCCGTCCTTTCGGACGGAGTCGCCTATATCATCGATGAAAACTGCAAGCTGCTGGAGTACATGCCGGAAAACCAGTTCGATATGGACATTTTAACGGTGGAGGGCATGACGGTCTCGGAGCCCGTGGCGGGAAAGACCATCGGCATGGAGGATGAGCTGCGGCTGGAGACGCTGGGCACGCTGCTGAAAACCTTTACGGACGATAAGCTTCTGGAGCATGTATCCGAGCTTCATGCCGAGAGGCTCTATGACCTGAGCTTCGTCTACGACGGAGGGCTGACGGTCAAGCTCGGCGATGCGACGCAGCTGGAACGGAAGCTGGAGCTTCTGGACGCGGTGCTGGATAAGCTGGGCTCCGGCGCGCGCGGCACGCTGGAGCTTTCCGAGGTCGAAACGGCGAGCTTCCGCGAGGGAGTCTCGGAGTAACCCTCCCCGCTATGGGGCGGGCTCCGCAAAAAGCAGAGCCGGCCGCGGCTCTGCTTTTTTTGGGAAAATAAACGCCCGACAGCCGTTTTCACAAAAGAGACGGATAAAAAAACTGAGACTTTTTTCAAGAATTCGGTTGACATAGACGTCCAAACAGTTTACAATTGAAGGGAACATAGTTCTGATACTGTTAATGGTTTTCGATGCTGTCAAGAGTGTCGGGATTGCGCGGAAGACGGACTACAGGAAAGATTATCGGAGGTAAGAAGATGGCGGGCTTTGAGTTTGAGAGCACGACCGACAATGTGGTCAATATAAAGGTAATCGGCGTAGGCGGCGGAGGCTGCAATGCGGTGGAGCGCATGCTGGCCAGCGGTCTGAAGGGCGTTGATTTCGTATCGGTCAATACGGATAAGAAGCAGCTGATCCATTCGGCGTGCCCGCATAAGCTGCAGATCGGCGAGAAGCTGACGAGAGGCTTCGGAGCCGGCTCCAACCCCGAGGTGGGCAAGAAGGCTGCGGAGGAGACCAGAAGCGAGCTTGCAAAGATCATGGAGTCCGCGGACATGGTCTTCATCACCGCCGGCATGGGCGGCGGCACCGGCACGGGTGCGGCACCCGTCGTGGCCGAGGTTGCCCGTGAGCGCGAGGTTCTGACGGTCGGCGTCGTGACGCGTCCGTTCGACTTCGAAGGCGCGAAGCGCTATGCCCAGGCGGAGCAGGGCATCGACGACATGCATCAGAAGGTCGATGCGCTGATCGTCATCCCGAACAACCGCCTGAAGCTCGTTTCCGAGCAGCGGATCACCTTCAAGAACGCCTTTGAGATTGCGGATAACGTACTGCTGCAGGCCATCCAGAGCATTTCCGATCTGATCACGATGGACGGCATCATCAACCTCGACTTCGCGGACGTGACGTCGATCATGAAGAATGCCGGATATGCGCATATGGGCGTCGGCTACGGAACCGGCCGGGACAAGGCCGAGACCGCGGCGCGTCAGGCCATCCAGAGCCCGCTGCTCGAGACGTCCATCAACGGAGCGCGCGGCGTTATCATCAACATCACGGGCTGCCCCGAGATGACCCTCGAGGAGGTCGAGAATGCGGCCATGATGGTCAAGGAAGCGGCGCATCCCACCGCGCACATCATCTTCGGCGCGTCCATCGACGAGGAGATGGAGGACGCCATGCGCGTCACCGTCATCGCGACGCAGTTTGACGACAAGCCCACCCTGATGAGCGAGGCGCCTGCGGCGGAGGCCGCGCCCGAGGCCGCGCCTGCGGCGGAGGAACCCGCACCGGCTCCCGAGGAGCCCGCACAGGAAGAGGAGAAGGATGACGATCCCTACGGCGACATCGCCCGCATCTTCGACCTGAACCGCCGCCGCTGAAGCTGACGGTGCATACATGGGAAGCCCTGCGCACAGCCTGTGAGTCCTGCACAGGCTGCGCGCTTTGCCATACCCGGACGAATGTGGTCTTCGGAGACGGAGATCAGCACGCGAAGATCATGTTCATCGGAGAGGCTCCGGGGGAGCAGGAGGACTTAAGCGGTACGCCCTTTGTCGGAGCGGCCGGAAAGCTTCTGACGGATCTTCTGGTCTCGGTGGGACTTTCGCGGGAGAAGGTGTACATCGCGAACATCCTGAAATGCCGCCCCCCGAACAACCGCGACCCCGAGCCCGGGGAGCAGGAGGCCTGCATTCCGTTTCTCAGAGAGCAGACGGCGCTTCTGCGTCCGCGCATCATCGTGTGCGTCGGACGGATCGCGGCCTGCCGCCTCATCGATCCGGAGTATAAGATCATGCGTCAGCACGGCGAATGGATCGAGCGCCGCGGCGTACTCATGACGGCGGTGCTGCATCCGTCGGCTCTGCTGCGCGCACAGCGCAACCGCCCGCCGACCTATCTCGATTTCGTTGAAATCGCCCGCCGCGCGCGGGAAGAAAACCTCATATGACTCTGCATCGAAAAAAAGAACGTCCCCCTTTTTTCTCCAAGACGCTTCGGGAAAAAAGGGAGGCGTTTTTTCGCGTCCGTTCCCCGTTGGAGCATGGGGAGGAGCGCGCAAAGCGTTGACTTTTTGCGGAAAACGCGGTATCATAGAAGACGAATGGGACGGACTGCCGGCGCACCCTCCGGATTCTTTCGGGGGGAAAATGGGAAAAAAGGATGCGCGCGGCCATACGAAATGACGAAGAAGGATTATGGAAGCTTATGAAATACGGATTCGTGAAAGCCGCCGCCGTGACGCCGCGCATCCGCGTGGCCGATACGGCCTATAACGCAGAGGTGACCGCAGAGGCCGTGAAGCAGGCCGCGCAGCTCGGCGCGCGCATCATCGTGACGCCGGAGCTGGGGCTCACGGCCTATACCTGCGCGGATCTCTTCGCGCAGCCGGTGCTTCTCGCGGGAGCGGAATCTGCGCTGGAGACGGTGCTTGCGCGCTGCGCGGGACTGGATGCCGTCTACGCCGTGGGACTGCCCGTGCGCTGCAGGGGAAAGCTCTACAACTGCGCGGCAGTCGCGCACGGGGGAACGCTCCTGGGCATCGTGCCGAAGACGAATCTGCCCAATTACGGCGAGTTTTACGAGCAGCGCTGGTTTGCTCCCGCACCCGCGGAGACGGGGCGCGTGACGATTGCGGGACGCACGGTGCCCTTCGGAAGCCGGCTCCTCTTCGACTGCGGGCTGTTCTGTCTCGGCGCGGAGATCTGTGAGGATCTGTGGGCACCCTGCCCGCCGTCCGTGGGACTGGCGCTTGCAGGCGCACAGGTGATCCTCAATCTGTCGGCCTCCGATGAGACCATAGGCAAGGATGCCTACCGCCGCGATCTCGTGCGCGGACAGTCCGCACGGCTCCACTGCGCGTATCTGTACGCCGATGCCGGCATGGGCGAAAGCTCGACGGATATGGTCTTTGCCTCGCACAATCTGATTGCGGAAAACGGTACGCTGCTTGCCCAGTCCCCGCTCTTCGGAAACGGAGTCGCGGTCACGGAGATCGACGTGGAGCGTCTTGACTTCGACCGCCGCCGCACGAATACCTTCCCGCCGCGGCAGGATGCGGACTATGAGACGGTCGCGTTCGGGCTGGAGCTCTCCGAAACTGCCCTGACGCGGACGGTGTCCCGCACGCCGTTCATCCCCGCCGACACCCGTGACCGCGAAAGCCGCTGCGAAACGATTCTGAACATACAGGCGGAGGGACTGGCGCGGAGGCTCTCTCACGCGCATGCGAAAAGCGCCGTCGTCGGCATCTCGGGCGGTCTCGATTCCTGCCTGGCGCTGCTGGTGTCCGTCCGGGCGATGGAGAAGCTCGGCCGGGCGGCGTCCGAGGTCACGGCCGTGACCATGCCCTGCTTCGGCACGACGAAGCGCACGAAGAGCAACGCCGAGATCCTTACGCATGCGCTGGGCGCAAAGCTGCGCACGGTGCCGGTGTCGGCGCTTGTGAGTCAGCATTTCGCGGATATCGGGCATGACCCCGAGGATCACAGCGTGACCTATGAGAATGCCCAGGCGCGTGCGCGCACCTATGTGCTGATGGACATCGCCAACCAGGAGGGCGGTCTGGTCGTCGGAACGGGCGATCTGTCGGAGCTTGCGCTGGGCTGGGCGACGTACAACGGGGATCATATGTCCATGTACGGCGTGAATGCCTCCGTTCCGAAGACGCTGATCCGGCACATCGTGCGCTGGTATGCCGATGAGGCTGGCGAGGGCGTGCTGCGCGACGTGCTGCTCGACATCCTGGCGACGCCCGTGAGCCCCGAGCTCCTGCCGGCGAAGGACGGCGAGATTGCGCAGAGGACGGAGGATCTGGTGGGGCCGTACGAGCTGCACGACTTCATTCTGTACTATGCGCTGCGCTGGGGCTTTGCGCCGGGCAAGGTGCTGCATCTGATGGAATACGCCTTTCACGGTGCCTATGACCGCGAGACGCTGATCCGCTGGCTGCGCAACTTCTACCGCCGCTTCTTCATGCAGCAGTACAAGCGCTCCTGCCTGCCCGACGGCCCGAAGGTCGGCAGCGTCGCGCTTTCGCCCAGAGGGGATCTGAGGATGCCCTCCGACGCCTGCGCCGAACTGTGGCTGCGGGAGATCGATACGCTGTAACGCAGGGGACGGGAAAGGGTTTTCTATGATAGAGCAAAGCATCAATGTAGAGCGGATGGAGCAGATTCTGGAGCTCTTCGGCTCGTTTGACGAGAATATCCGGCTGATTGAGCAGGCACTGGACGTACGGTTTGCCATGCGGGAATCGGAGCTGCGCGTGACGGGCGAGGCGGAAAACGTCATGCTGGCGGTACGCGCGGTGGAGAGCCTGATCGCGCTGTCGGCGAAGGGCGAGCGCGTGGATGCGCAGACGGTGCAGTATGTGCTGAGCCTTGTGCGCGACGGTCAGGAGCAGAAGGTGCAGGAGCTGGCGCAGGATGTCGTATGCGTCACGGTGAAGGGCAAGCCCGTACGGGCAAAGACCATAGGACAGAAGAACTATCTGGATGCCATCCGGAAAAATACGATCACCTTCGGCGTAGGGCCTGCGGGTACGGGAAAGACCTATCTCGCCGTAGCCATGGCGGTGGCGGCGTTCCGCGACAAGCAGATCAACCGCATCATCATCACGCGTCCCGCCATCGAGGCGGGGGAGAAGCTGGGCTTTCTGCCCGGAGACCTGCAGAGCAAGGTCGATCCCTATCTGCGGCCGCTGTATGACTCGCTGTTTGACATGCTGGGTGCGGAGAACTATCACCGCTATGTAGAGCGGGGCAACATCGAGGTCGCGCCGCTGGCGTATATGCGCGGACGAACGCTGGATGACTCCTTCATCATTCTGGACGAGGCGCAGAACACGACGCCCGAGCAGATGAAGATGTTCCTCACGCGTCTGGGCGCGGGGTCGAAGGCTATCGTCAACGGAGACGTGACGCAGATTGACCTGCCGCACGGGAAGCAGAGCGGCCTCAGAGAGGCCGTGGCGGTCTGCGAGAACATCCCCGACATCGCCGTATGCCGCCTCACGGAGCGCGACGTCGTGCGCCACGAGCTGGTGCAGCGCATCATCCGCGCGTATGATGCCTATGAGCAGAAAAAGAAGAAGCGGTATACCGTACAGAGAAAGGAATCGAAGACGTGAAGATTGCATTGTATTCAGACTCCTTCCTGCCCGTTGTGGACGGCGTCGGCCGCGTTGTGGTGCAGTATGCAAACTCCCTTTCGGCGCTGGGACATGAGGTCTATGTCCTCTGCCCGCAGGCCGATACGGGCTTTCGCGGCGGGCTGCCGTATGAGATCGTGGACTACGTGGCCACGGCTCTGCCGCAGACGCCCCAGTACCGCGCGGGCGTGCCGATTCTGGACACGAACTTCCGCAGCCGGGTGCAGATGCTCGACTTCGACATCATCCACGCGCATTCCCCCGGCACGACGGGACTGGAGGCCGTGCTGCAGGCAAAGCACCGCGATATCCCGATTGTGGGCACCTTCCACTCGAAGTACTACGATGATGTGCTGCGCGTGACGCACAGCACGGCGCTGGCCTCGGTCGGCGCGCGCTATGTGGCGGAGTTTTACAGCAAATGCACAGAGGTCTGGACGGTGAGCCAGAACGCCGCCGAGACGCTGCGCGGCTACGGCTACGAGGGGACGCTGGGCATCATGCCGAACGGAACCGACCGCACCCCGATTTGCCCCGGGGAGGAGGCCGCCGCGCGGGAGGCGTTCGGACTTCCCGCGGGCCCGATTCTTCTGTATGTCGGCCAGCTCAATTTCAAAAAGAATCTCCGGCGCGTGCTGGAGGCCGCTTCCGAGGCGAGACAGCGGGGGAGCGCGTTCACGCTTGTCATGGCGGGACAGGGACCCGACCGCGAGGCACTGGAGACGCTGGCGCGTGAGCTGGGGCTTGCGGACACCGTCTTCCCGGGGCATATCACGGATCCCGCGCTGCTGCGCGGACTGTACCGGGCGGCGACGCTCTTCGTATTCCCGTCGCTGTATGACACGGCGGGACTCGTCGTGCAGGAGGCTGCCGTCATGGAGACGCCCTCGGTCGCGGTAGAGGGCTCCGCTCCGTCGGAGATCATCCGGGACGGGGAGACGGGCTTTCTGTGTCAGGATACAACGGACAGCCTGGCCTATGTTCTGGAGCGTTCGCTTGCGGAACCCGGCAAATGCAGACGGCTGGGCGAGGCGGCCAGACGGGAGATTCCCACGCCGTGGGACGAGGTCATCGCGCGGGCCGTGCGGCGCTATGGGGAACTCATCCAGGAAAGCAGAGGAGAATGAAGATGCTGATGCATAATCTGATTCGTGTACATACGGAAAAAAAGGGCATGAACCTGACGCTGGGTACCGTGAGGCTGATCCGCGGAGCGGCTGAGGCGGCGCTGCTGTGCGAGGGCATGACGCTGCCGTGCGAGATTGACGTGACGCTGACGGACGACCGGGGCATCCGCGAGGTCAACGCGCGCCAGAGAAACATCGACGCCGCAACGGACGTGCTGAGCTTCCCCGCGCTGGACTTTCGCGACGGACACGGCGAGCCGGACAGCACGGACTTTGACCCGGAAACCGGACGGCTGTTTCTGGGCGACATCGTCATCAGTCTGGAGCATGCGCGCGCTCAGGGAGAGGAATTCGGACACGGTCTGCGGCGCGAATGCGCCTATCTGACGGTGCACTCCGTGATGCATCTTCTGGGCTATGACCATGTGGATACGGAGGAGCGGCGCGTGCTCATGCGCGAGCACGAGGAGCGGGTGCTTACGGCCATAGGACTCGAGCGCACGCAAATGCAGGAAGACTTCCCGGAACTTGCAAAATACCTGCGCGAGCACGGGAAAAACCGCAGCTGAGGACGGGAGCCCGCAGAAACCCCGAAGGAGGGGAGGACTCTGCCGGACAGCGGAGCACAGGGCGCGGCGCATGCGTACGGAGACGGAACGCATGCGCCGTTTTTGAGTCCCGAAAGCGTCCCGTGATAGCCTTCTGACGCGGACGATATGGACTGAATGACGAAAAAACTGCTCGAATGGACAAAAGAATCGTCGAACGGCGACGGTTTTTTGCCCTAGTTATGCGTTGACAAGGAACCTTCGATTTGGTACAATAACTCCAGTCGCGAATTTATCAGTATACCACAGGAGGAAAAAAGTATTATGACTAAGAATCAAGCGGTTCTTTCATGGGTCAAGGAAATGACCGACATGACGAAGCCTGATCAGATCGTGTGGATCGACGGCAGCGAGGAGCAGCTCGAGGCTCTGCGCGCCGAGGCCTGCTCCACCGGCGAAATCATCAAGCTGAATCAGGAACTGCTGCCCGGATGCTATTATCACCGCACCGCCGTTAACGACGTTGCCCGTGTTGAAGGCCGTACCTTTATCTGCACTCCCACCAAGGAAGAAGCCGGTCCCACCAACAACTGGATGGAGCCCTCCGAAATGTACGCGAAGCTGTGGAAGCTCTACGCCGGCTGCATGCAGGGCCGCACCTGCTATGTCCTGCCCTACTCCATGGGTCCCGTCGGCTCTCCCTTTGCCAAGTACGGCATCGAGCTGACCGACTCCATCTACGTCGTTCTGAACATGAACATCATGACCCGCATCGGTCAGAAGGTTCTGGATGCCATGGGCGATGACGCAGGCTTCATCAAGGGTCTGCATGCCAAGGCGCAGCTCGACGAGGAGAACCGCTACATTGTCCACTTCCCGCAGGACAACACCATCTGCTCCATCAACTCCGGCTACGGCGGCAACGTGCTTCTGGGCAAGAAGTGCTTCGCGCTGCGCATTGCGTCCTACCTGGGCCGCAACGAGGGCTGGATGGCCGAGCATATGCTGATCCTGGGCATCGAATATCCCAACGGCGAGATCAAGTACATCTCCGCGGCGTTCCCGTCTGCCTGCGGCAAGACGAACCTCGCCATGCTCATCCCGCCGGAGTATCTGCGCAAGAAGGGCTACAAGGTCTGGACGGTCGGCGACGACATCGCCTGGATCCGCGTGGGCGAAGACGGCCGTATGTACGCGTGCAACCCGGAGAACGGCTTCTTCGGCGTCGCGCCCGGCACGAACGCGAAGTCCAATCCCAACGCTCTGGAGTCCACCCGCAAGAACACCATCTTCACCAACGTCGTCATGACGAAGGAAGGCGGCGTCTGGTGGGAGGGTCTGGACAAGAACCCGCCGCACGGCGTGAACAACTGGAAGGGCGAGCCCTGGAATCCGGACGACGGCTCCAAGGGTGCTCATCCGAACTCCCGCTTCACCGCTCCGGCCGTCAACTGCCCCTGCCTGTCCTCCGAGTTCGAGAATCCGCAGGGCGTGCCGCTTGACGCGATCGTCTTCGGCGGCCGTCGTGCGAAGACCGCTCCGCTGGTCTATCAGGCGCGCAGCTGGGATCACGGCGTGTTCGTCGGCTCCATCATGGCGTCCGAGACGACCGCTGCCGCTTCCGGTGCCGTAGGCGTTGTCCGCCGCGACCCGATGGCGATGCTGCCCTTCTGCGGCTACAACATGGGCGATTACTGGCAGCACTGGATCGACATGGGCAAGAAGGCCACGCATCTGCCCAAGATCTTCAACGTCAACTGGTTCCGTCTCAACGAGAACGGCAAGTTCATGTGGCCGGGCTACGGCGACAACATGCGCGTTCTGCTCTGGATCCTGGATCGCTGCGCGGGCAAGGTTGACGCGAACGAGACCGCGATCGGCTACATCCCGAAGGCCGAGGACATCGACCTCGAGGGTCTGGACTACACGATCGAAGGCGACCAGAAGTTCGACATCGATGCTCTGAAGAGCATCCTGACCGTCGAGACCGATTCCTGGAAGGCCGACCTTGACAGCATCAAGGCCTTCTACGGCAAGTTCGATCACGACAAGGTTCCGGCTGAGCTGTGGGCTGAGCTTGACAGACTCGAAAAGAATCTGGGCTGAAGAATCGAATAGAGAAATCAAGTGGGGCGGCGTGTATTTTATGATGCGCCGCCCCGTTCCATACGGAATATGCATTTGCATAGTTAAAAACCGCAACGTGCCTGATAGATTATCTAAAATGTCTCTTGTTTTGGGTGCGTTTTCCCTGTATACTTATAACGAATAGGAATTGACTTCTTTTTTGCTTAAAAAATAATGGGGGTGCGTTGCACACATGGTATCCAAGAAGGTTATCGTCGCCAGTCAGGTCGGTCTTTACGCCAAGACCGCCACTACCTTCGTTCAGAAGGCAAACGAGTTCAAGAGCACGGTATGGGTCGAGAAGGACGAGCGCCGTGTCAACGCCAAGAGCCTTCTGGGCATCCTGTCGATGGGACTGGGTCACGAGACAGAGATGACGATCCTGGCCGAAGGCAAGGACGAGCAGGAAGCGGTATTCGCCTTAAGCGAGCTCGTCTCCGGAGGCAGTGCCGAATAAGCACTCTCCCGCATTTTCAAAGACAGCACAGCATGTTACAGCTCGGATTCTTCCCGAAATCGGGAAGAATCCGAGCTTTTTCGTATGCTTCGGGTTTTCTCTTCGCCGGAGCTGCGTTTCTTCCTTACGAAGTTTTCCCCGGTCTTCGGGGAAAACTTCGGTGCCTCAAGAAGTGCCCGACGCAGCCCGCTACTTGGCTCAAGGGGACGCTCCCCGCTTTGGATTTTTTCTTCGCCGAAAGCTGCCGTGCTGTATCCTTACGAAGTTTTCCTGCTATAGGAAAACTTCGTACCTCAAGAAGTG
>CAVGLF010000013.1:0-22043 GCA_963630045.1 Butyricicoccaceae bacterium
AACTTCGTAAGGAAGAAAAGCAGCTTCGGCGAAGAAAAAACCCAAAGCAAGGGGGTTCGGGGCACTCCCCGACCCCTAAAAAGGTATCAGCAATCTCGGCAGCTTGAGCTCTGGGGGCTCCCGACGGGTTTCCCCGGAGCTGCGGGGGATTGACAGAAAAACGCCGATTGTATTATAATAGTAGGGAGCTTATGAGGAGAAAACAGGAGAAAAAGGAGAACGCCGGATGAAGGGGCTCGGAAAAGAAAAGGCAAACTATACGATTGATATGACTCAAGGGGCGATTCTGCCGAAGCTTCTGCGCTTCATCCTGCCTCTCGCGCTGTCGAGTATGCTGCAGCTTCTGTATAACGCGGCGGATGTCATCGTTGTGGGCCGCTATGCGGGCAGTACATCGCTTGCGGCGGTCGGCTCCACGGGCTCGCTGGTCAGTCTGCTGGTCAATCTCTTCGTCGGACTCTCCATAGGAGCGTCCGTGCTGACGGCGCAGTACTACGGCGCGCGCGATGATGAAAACGTGTCTCAGACCGTGCATACCTCCATGGTTCTGAGCGTCATCGGCGGCTTTGCCGTGGGACTCATCGGTATTTTCGCCTGCCGTCCGCTGCTGCGGCTGATGGACTCGCCGGAGGACGTCATCGATCTGTCCGTGCTGTATCTGCGCATCTACTTCGCGGGTATGCCCGCACAGATGATCTATAACTTCGGTGCGGCCATCCTGCGCGCCGTCGGAGATACCAAGCGCCCGCTGTACTTTTTAAGCGTGTCCGGCGTGGTCAACGTGGGACTGAACCTCTTCTTCGTCATCGTGTTCCATATGGATGTCGCGGGCGTCGCGCTGGCAACCGTGATTTCCCAGGTCATTTCGGCGGTTCTGGTCGTCCAGTGCCTGATGCGCTCGGAGGGCTCCTTCAGGCTTGTTCCGGGGAAGCTGCGCCTGCACAGAGCCAAGGCGATGCAGGTGATCCGCATCGGACTGCCGGCGGGACTGCAGAGCAGCGTGTTCTCCATTTCCAATATGCTCATCCAGTCCTCGGTCAATTCCTTCGGCTCGACGGTCATGGCGGGCAACGCGGCTGCGGGCAATCTGGAGGGCTTCATCTACGTTGCGATGAACTCCGTGCAGCAGGGCGCGCTGACCTTTACGGGACAGAACATCGGCGCACATCAGCATGACCGCATCGGACGCATCTGCCGGACCTGCTCTCTGACGGTTACGGTGATAGGACTGGGGCTGGGTCTCGTGGCATACGGCTTCGGCACGCCGCTTCTGAACATCTACGACTCCGACCCGGCGGTGATTGAGTACGGACTCATCCGTCTGCGCATCTTCGGCTATACATATTTCCTGTGCGGGCTGATGGAGGTCATGGTCGGCATGCTGCGCGGCATGGGATGCTCGGTGCTGCCGATGGTCGTGTCCCTCATGGGCGGCTGCGTGTTCCGCGTGATCTGGATCTATACGATCTTCCGCTCGTACCATACGCTGAACTCGCTGTACATCTCCTATCCGATTTCCTGGATCCTGACGACGGCGGCGCATCTGGTCTGCTACCTCATCATCAAGGGACGCCTTGTACGCCGCAGCCGCGCGGAGACGGAATCCTGGATGGAGCAGGAGGAGTAAGCCCCCTTTTTGCCGCCATCCCGAAAAAAGGGGAGGCAAAAACCGCCCCACTCCGGGCGGTATATCCCGATGTAACCGATGAACCCCCCGTCTGCAGAAGGTCTGCGGACGGGGGGTTCATGTCAAATAAAAAAACTGCCTCCGTCACACGGGTGACGGAGGCAGGGAGAGGGAAAAATTATGATTACTTCGTGAGCTTCGCGATCTCCTCGGCGAAGTTCTCTTCGCGCTTGGCAAGGCCTTCGCCCTTCTCAAAGCGGACGAACTTGACGATCTCGATGCTGCCGCCAACGGAACGGGCAACGTCCGCAGCATGCTGCGCGACGGTGAGCTTGTTCTCCTTGACGTAGGCCTGATCGACCAGGCAGTTCTCCTGGAAGTACTTCTTGATGCGGCCTTCGACGATGCGCTCGGCAACCTTCTCGGGCTTGCCCTCTTCCAGGGTCTTCGCCATCTCGATCTCGCGCTCCTTGGCCAGGACATCGGCCGGAACGGACTCGGCGTTCAGGTAGGAGGGGTTCATCGCGCAGATCTGCATGGCGATGTCGTGACCCAGCTCGACAACCGCAGCGTTGTCGCGGATGGCCGGATCGACCTTCATGGAGACGATGACGCCGATCTTGCCGCCCATGTGGACGTACGCGACGTTCAGAACGTCCTCACCGCCGGGGATGATCTCAAAGCGGCGGATCTTCAGGTTTTCGCCGATGACCAGAACGTGCTCCTGCAGAGAGGTGGCGACGTCGATCTTGTCATCATAGGGCTTGGTGAGCAGATCCTCGACATCGGCGGGCTTCTGCATCAGAATCGCCTTGGCGATGCCGGCGACAAAGTTCTGGAAATTGTCGTTCTTCGCAACGAAGTCGGTCTCGGAGTTGACCTCGACGATGACGGCGTCTCCGCACTTGGAGCAGACCTGGGTGTAGACAATGCCTTCGGCGGCAATGCGGCTGGCCTTCTTCTTCGCGGCGGCGAGACCCTTCTCGCGCAGGAAATCGATTGCCTTATCAAAATCGCCGTCGGACTCGATCAGAGCCTTCTTGCAGTCCATCATGCCGACGCCGGTCATTTCGCGCAGGCGCTGGACGTCTTTAGCGGTAAATGCCATGGTTATATACCTCCATCAAATCGGTGTGACAAAAGAGGGACGCCTTATGCGTTCTCCAGCTCGCCCTTTTCCTCGGCCTCGGCCTTCTCGGCAGAGCCCGCTTCGAGCTGCTCGCCCTGGCGGCCTTCGACAACGGCGTTCGCCATGGTCTGCGAAATCAGCTTGATCGCACGGATGGCATCGTCATTGCCGGGGATGACGTAATCGATCTCGTCAGGATCGCAGTTGGTGTCGACGATCGCAACGATCGGGATGCCCAGCTTGCGCGCTTCGGAAATCGCGTTCTTTTCCTTGCGGGGATCGACGATGAACAGAGCTCCGGGGAGCTTGCGCATCTCGACGACGCCGCCCAGATACTTCTCGAGCTTTTCAATCTCGCCGTGGAGCTTGATGACTTCCTTCTTCGGCAGCAGATCGAACGTGCCGTCCTCGCTCATGCGGCGGAGCTGGTTGAGACGGTCAACACGGCGGCGCATGGTCTTGAAGTTGGTGAGCATGCCGCCCAGCCAACGGGCGTTGACATAGAACATGCCGACGCGCTCAGCCTCTTCCTTGATCGCTTCCTGAGCCTGCTTCTTGGTACCGACAAACAGGATGCTGTCGCCGGCCGCCGCGGTATCGCGGACGAACATATAGGCCTCTTCCAGCTTCTTGACGGTCTTCTGCAGGTCGATGATGTAGATGCCGTTGCGCTCCGTGTAGATATAGGGCGCCATCTTCGGGTTCCAGCGGCGGGTCTGATGTCCGAAGTGGACACCGGCCTCCAGCAGCTGCTTCATGGATACGACTGCCATTTGGTATATCCTCCTTTTTGGTTGTGCGGACTCATGGGTCCGTCCTCCAGACACCGTTCGCATAAGCCGACCGGGGGAAAGGATATATGGCCTTCCCGGCACCAGAGACCCTGCGCAGTGTCTGTGTGTATTTTTCATACCGACACAGTATAACACAGACTGCGCCGAATTGCAAGCACTATTTTGCACTTTTTTGCACAATTTTAGGGTGCTTCGCCGCCGTGAAATCCGTTTTCAGTCGCTTTCCAGCAGGACATCGAGCCCCAGCTGCTCAAGCTCGCCGAGCAGGGCGCGGGGGCACGAGTGAATGATCGGATGCCCATAGGCGCGGATCATCGCATAGAGCCGCGCAAGATACGGCCGGATGAATGTCCGGAAGCGCGGCAGCTCCGATTCTGCGTCCCCGGGCTCCGGCGCGGGAGTTTCCGTCAGGAGTACGGCGTCCGCGGGGTAGGCCAGGGCGCACTCCAGACAGGCGAGGCTCTGCTCGCAGGTGCGCCGCAGAAGCTCGTGCGCAAACGCAGGCTCCTCCCGCATGGCGCGGCGCAGCACCTCCCGCCCCGCAAGGGACTCGGCGCGGGCCTGCAGCGGGTCGTGCATCGAGCAGACGCGGAGGCCGTCCGCGTCCGCAAGCGACTCCATGCGCTCACGCAGGAATTCCTGCTCCGGCTCGGGGAAGCGGTAGGACATGAGCGCCTCCATGGAGGGAACGGGGGACTTGAGAATCTCCGACCCGCATCGGAGTACGCCGAACTCGTCGATCGTGCGCCCCCCGGGCAGCTCGGTGCGGGGACGGTCAAGGGACACGACCGTCATGGGAAGCCTGGCTGCAATGCGGGTGTGTCCGTTAAAGCAAAGAGACTGTATATCCATTTTTAAAAGAGGGCAATCCTTTCGCAGGCCGATTCGCGTGGGACTCAGGCCTTCATTTTATCGCGGCGGAAGTAGCGGTCGACGGCATCGCGGATGTCCTGGGGTATGTCGCGCGGAATGGGGAAGACCGAGGAGGCATCCAGACGGGAAGCGAAGGCGCGCAGGAAATCCTGCGTACGCGCGAAGGCCTTCGCGGACAGCGGAGCGGCGGAGTCGCGGCGGCAGTGATACGCCGCGCGTCCGGGACGGCAGAAGCTGACGGCGGGCACTCCGGCATCGGCAAAGGAGGTGGAATCGCTGGAGTGAACGTCATTGCGCACGGTCAGGGGATGCTCAAGCTCGCGCGAAAGGTACTCCAGAGCCGTCACGGCGGAGGCATCTGCCGTGACATGGGCGAGATCGTAGCCCAGCGTGGTGCCGGTCATGTCGAGGTTGATACAGAGCCGATACGCAGACAGCTCCCCGCGGTGCGCCTCCACATAGGCGCGGGAGCCCAGAAGACCGCGTTCCTCACTGCCGCACCAGACGAAGCGCAGTGTGCGGCGCGGACGATGCTCGAGGAGAAAGTAGCGGTAGAGCATCATGAGATCCGCAGAGCCCGAGGCATTGTCCCACGAGCCGCGGGAGAAGGGCACGCTGTCGTAATGCGCGGTGAGGACGATGATCTCCCCGGCGCGGTCGCTTCCCGGAATCTCGGCTGTGACGTTATGCGACTCGCGCTCGAAGTCGTCCTCCGTGAGGGTCAGGCGCACGCGCTCCGCGCCGTCCTGCAGCAGGGCAATGGCGTCCCGTCCGCGGATGATGACGCCGGGAATCCGTCCGAAGAAGGCCTGGTGCGGACGGATGTGATTCTTCGCGAGATCGACCTGCGCGGGGTCCTCGTCGTACTCACCCGCCGTCGTGATGAAGGCGAGAGCGCCGGAGCGCAGGAGTGCCGGCCAGTTGTCATAGACCATCTCGTTCAGGAGCACGATTTTCCCCCCGGCCCGGCACAGGTCGAGCGGAGTGCCCTGCTCCGCGTAGAGGAGCGGCGCCTCAATGCCCTCCTCGGGCGTGGAGCCGGAGAACGCCCATTCCGAGGCCTCCAGCGTGCGGGTGAAGGGAGCGGTGACCTCGACCGCGCAGCGGTGCACGCGGTACCAGGGCATCATGAAGGGCTCCAGACGGGACGTGCCGCCCAGAGAGTCGATCTCCTCCTGCAGGATATGCGCGGCGCGAAGCTCCTCGGGGGAGCCGCCCAGCCGGTTGAAGGAAAGACGGCGTACAAGATCCATCTGATAGTCTCCGTTTGACAGCATGGAAAAACCTCCTCGCATGGCAAAATAAGGGAAATAATCAGTCTTTCAGCGCGGAAAGCGCACGGTCGAGATCATCAAGCAGGGTATCCGTATCCTCCAGACCCGCGTACAGCCGGAAGACCCCTCCGCCGAAGAGACGGGTCGAGAGCTCCGTGGGCGGCTCCAGTACGCCCAGGGGATAGATGAGGCTTTCGTAGCCGCCCCAGCTCTGCGCACGGCTGAAGACGCGGAAGCGGGAGAGCATTTCTGCGCGGGACTCATAGCTTCCGCGCGGGATAAAGGACATCAGGGAGCCCGCGCCCTGCATCTGACGCACGAACAGCTCGTGCTGCGGATGGCTTTCCAGCGCCGGGTAGAAGACGCGCTCCACCTTCGGATGCGCCTCCAGAAAGCGGGCGACGGCGAGTCCGCGCTCGTAGGCGGCCTTCATGCGCAGGGGCAGCGTGCGCAGGCCGCGCGTCAGAAGCCATGCCTGCATGGGCGGTGTGATGTTCCCCAGCATCGAGCGCTCGGCCGAGAGCCTCCGGATGCGCTCGCCGCGTCCGATGACGACGCCCGCCAGCGCGTCGGAGTGTCCTCCGAAGTATTTGGTGGCGCTGTGGATGACGAGATCCGCACCGAGCTCCAGCGGACGCTGGAAGATGGGCGTGGAGTAGGTGTTGTCGATGGCAACGGGGATGCCGTGCGCATGCGCAAGCTCGGACACGGCGCGGATGTCCTGCAGATCGAACACGCAGGAGGAGGGACTTTCCAGATAGATGAGCGCGGTCTCGGGACGCAGTGCCTCCTCAAATTCGCCGGGCTCGGTGCCGCGTACGAAGGTGACCTGTACGCCGTAGCGCTCGAGAAACGCCGAAAAGCCCCGGGCTGAGCCGTAGCAGGTGCGCACCATGATCACATGCGCGCCCGCGCGCAGTGTGGAGAGCAGGACGGAGGTGATGGCGGCGGAGCCCGAGGAGTAGACCAGCGCGCGTCCGTCCCCGCCCGCGTGCTCCAGCGCCGCGACCTTTTCCTCAAAGACCTCCAGAGTGGGATTCGTCACGCGGGAGTACTCGAATGAGCCGCCGTCCAGAAACATGGAGGTCTGGAACACGGGCGGGCTCACGGCGCCTTCATATCGGGCGTAGTCCTCGCCCGTATGCGCGCAGATGTCCTCGGGACGGGCAAAGCAATCCTTCGGCATGTTATCTTATCCTCCTGTAAGGTATTGGAAAAGCGGAACGTCCAAAGCGTCGCAACAGCTTTTTCCCCGCGCCGCTGAGGGGGTATAAACCTACTCTACATCCCGAAGGGGAAAAAGTCAAGCTCCGGCGAATGGGAAAAAGCGAAAAATCCGCGTGGGGGGAGGGAAAGGACGGGCGGGGATGCAAATAATCCTTGCAATCGGACTGATGCGTGGTATAATGAAAGCGGACGAATCCGTATTTTTCAAAAAAGGCGGAGTCAAAAATCCGCGGGGCGCGCGAGTGCCCTTTTTTCCAATAAACGGAGGGTATATATGAATTTTTCCGAATACCTGTCCTCCATGCGCGGAAAGCGCGTGGCGGTTCTGGGCTACGGCGTGTCGAATCGCCCGCTCGTGAGGCTTCTTGCGGAAAGCGGCGCGGAGACGGCCGTATTTGATAAGAAAACGGAGGCCGAGCTCGGCGAGCATGCCGAGACGCTGAAGAGGCTGAACGTCCGGACCGTGCTGGGATCGGGGTACCTTGAACAGCTGCCCGGCTGGAGACCCGATGTGATCTTCCGTACGCCGGGACTGCGTCCCGATCTGCCGCCCATCGCGCAGGCCGTGGCACAGGGCGCCCGTCTGACCTCGGAGATGGAGTCCTTCTTCGACGTCTGCCCCTGCCCCATCATCGCCGTGACCGGCTCCGAGGGCAAGACGACGACTACGACGCTCATCGCCGAGCTGCTGCGCCGTTCAGGGAAGACCGTCCACATCGGCGGCAACATCGGCACGCCCCTCTTCGACCGGGCGGGCGATATGACGCCGGGGGACATCGTCACGGTCGAGCTGTCGAGCTTCCAGCTTCTGACGATGAAGAAGAGCGCGCAGACCGCCATCGTGAAAAACGTCACGCCCAATCACCTTGACTATCATCACGGCATGGAGGAGTACATCGACGCAAAGCGCAACGTCTTCCGCTATCAGTCGCCGGAGGATCGCCTGATTCTCAACTGGGACAACGAGGTGACGCGCGGCTATGCAGAGGAGGCGCGCGCACGCGTGTCGTGGTTCTCCATCCGCGAGCGGGTGGACGAGGGCGTGTGGCTCGATGGGGACACGCTGGTCTACAGCCATGCGGGAACGGATACGCCGGTGCTTCGCCGGGGAGACATCCGGATTGCGGGGCTGCACAATGTCGAAAACTTCGCAACCGCCATCGCGGCGGTGTACGGAGATGTCCCGCAGGAGGTCTATGTGCCCTTCGCAAGAGAATTCGGCGGTGTCGAGCATCGCATCGAGTTCGTGCGCGAGTTCCGGGGCGTACGCTACTACAACGATTCCATCGCGACCTCGCCGACGCGCGTGATCGCGGGACTGCACGCGTTTGATCAGAAGCTGATCGTCATCGCGGGCGGCTATGACAAGAAGATCCCCTTCGACGTGCTGGGGCCGGAATTCGTGCAGCACGTCCGGGCGCTCGTCCTCTGCGGCGCGACGGCGAAAAAGATCCGCGCGGCTGTCGAAAAGGCTCCGGGCTACGACCCGGAGAAGCTCCCGATCATCGATGTGCAGAGCTTTGCGGGTGCGGTCGAGACGGCGCGCCGGCTGGCCGTTCCGGGGGACATCGTGACGCTTTCTCCCGCCTGCGCGGCATTCGATCAGTTCGACAACTTCGAGCATCGCGGACGCGTGTACAAGGACATCGTCCGTTCGTTTGAGGATTAAAAAGGGAAGAGAGGGGGAAAATAAGTCCGTGGATTTCAGACAGACCATACGGGCGCTGTCCGAGCCGCCCGGCGTATCCGGATACGAGAGGCACGCCGCCGAATGCGCGGAGAAGCTGCTTGCCCCTCTGTGCGACGAGGTGCGTACGCTTCCGCTGTACGCCGTCGCGGGAACGCGCTATGCGGCGGTGCCGGATGCGCCGCGCGTCCTGCTGGATGCGCATATCGACCAGATCGGCTTCATCGTGACGGGATACGCGGGAGAGGGATTCCTGCGCTTTACGACCTGCGGAGGCTTTGACCCGAGGGTGCTTCCGGCGAAGGAGGTGCTGATCCATACAAAGTCCGGCGTGCTGCACGGCGTCATCGCCTGCCTGCCGCCGCATCTGCGCGATGCGCAGAGATCCGCCGCCATCGTCATCGAGGATCTCTTCATCGACAGCGGCCTGACCGATGAGGAGGCGCGCCGGGAAATTCCCGTCGGCACATCCGTGACGGTCGCCGCCCCGCCCCTTGCCATGGGCGAGGATTTCATCGGAGGCGCCGCGCTGGACGACAGAGCCTGCTTTGCCTCCATCCTGTATGCCATGGAGCTCCTGCGCGGCGAGCCTCTGCCGGTCGAGGTGACGGTGGTCGGCTCGTCGCGCGAGGAGACGGGAGGCACGGGAGCCGAGACGGCGGCGTTTGACCTGCGCCCGGAGTATGCGATTGCGGTCGACGTGACGCATGCCTGGACACCAGACGCTCCGCCGGAGCGCACGGTTCCCGCAGGCTCGGGCGCCGCCATCGGCGTGGGACCGCATCTGAACCGCCGCGTTTCCTCTACGCTCGTGAGGCTTGCCGGGGAGCAGGGCATTCCGTACACGAGGGAGATCCTGTGCGGGAGAACCGGCACGAATGCGTCGAACATGCAGATCGTGCGCACGGGCACGGCAACGGGACTCGTGAGTCTGCCGCTGCGCTACATGCACACCGCCTGCGAGGTCATCCGCGAGGCCGATGCCCGCGCCTGCGGCGAGCTTCTGGCGGCGTTCATCCGATCCTTTCATGAGGGGGTGCCCAGATGCTGAATCTGCTCACGACATTGAGTAAAATCGACGGCGTATCCGGCTGCGAGGATGCCGTACGCGACTATATCAGACATGAGGCCGAGCCCTATGCCGACAGCATCCTGGAGGACTGCATGGGGAATCTGCTGGTCTACCGCAAGGGCAGACGCTACTCGGGGCGGACGCTGATGCTGGCCGCGCATATGGACGAGGTCGGCCTGATCGTGACCTCCGTGACGAAGGAGGGCTTCCTGCGCTTCGGAACCTCCGGCGGCATCGAGCCGAAGGTGCTTTTGGGGACGCGCGTGCGCATCGGGCAGACGAAGGGCGTCATCGGCGTGCGCGCGACGCATCTGAACACCCGCGAGGAGGAGAAAAAGCTGCCCGAGGTGCGGCAGATGTACATCGACATCGGCGCGGGAAGCGAGGAGGAGGCACTCAAGCTCGTCACTCCGGGCGACTTCGCGGCATTCGATACCGAGCCCGTGCTCTACGGGCATATGCTGAAGGCGAAGGCCATCGATGACCGCGTGGGCTGCGCGGTGCTTCTGAAGATCCTGCAGGAGGGGCCGGCGGTGGATACCTGGTTTGCCTTCACCGTACAGGAGGAGCAGGGGCTGCGCGGAGCGGCTGCGGCGGCGTTCCGCATCCGTCCGGACGTCGCCATCGTCGTCGAGGGCACGACGGCCTGCGACCTGCCGGATCTCCGGGAGCATATGCAGGTCTGCCATCCCGGCCGCGGTCCCGTCATGCCTGTCATGGACGGGGCGACGGTCTATAACCCGGAGCTTGTGCGCCGCGCCTTTGACATCGCCGCCGCGCACGGCATCCCCTGCCAGACGAAGTCCTATGTGGCGGGCGGAACCGATGCGGGACGCATTTCCCAGACGGCGGCGGGTGCCGCGACCCTGGGCGTTGCGGCAGCCGTCCGCTACATTCACTCGCCGTCATCCGCCATGGCGGTAGCCGATCTGGAACCGATGAGGGCGCTCGTTCGGGCGCTGATGGAGGAAATCTGAACATGAACTATCAGGAAACAGCTGAAAGACTGGCATCCGTCTGCGCACCGTCCGGTTTTGAATCGCCCGTAATGGAGTGCATCGAGGAGCTGGCGCGTCCCTTCGCCACGGATCTGCATCGGGATGCATTGGGCAATCTCATCGTCCATCACGCAGGCTCCGGGCGGCGCGTGATGGTCGCCGCGCATGCCGACACCTTCGGCATGATCATGACCTTCCGCGATGAGCATGGCTTCTGGCGCTTCGGCCTTCTGGGAAAGGCGGATGCGGGGCTTCTCACGGGGCTTCCCGTCGTCTTTTCGGGAGGAGCCAGAGGCGTCATCGGCTGCGACAGCGGCGTGGAGAAGCCAGAGGTGCGCAATCTCTATCTGGACGTGATCTCGGGGGAGGTGCGCATCGGAGACGTCTGCGTGCCGGAGCTGGGGCTTGTGAAGACGGAGGAGCGCATGGCCTCTCCCGCGCTGGAGGGACGCGCGGCCTGTGCGGCGGCGCTCATGGTGCTGGAGCTGGCGCAGGACAGCGATGCGGATCTGTATGTCGTATTCACCGTCCAGCGCACGGTGGGCGAGCGCGGAGCGGGTGCGGCGGCCTTTGCCGTGGAGCCGGAGCAGGCGCTGCTTCTGGAGCTGACGACGGCGGGGGACGTGCCGGAGCCCGCAAATCGCTCGGCCGTGACCCTGGGAGGCGGCCCCGCGCTGCCCGTGCGCATCGACCGCCATCCCGCGAACCTCGAGCTTTTAGAGGAGCTTGAGTCCCGCGCATCCGTCCCGACGCAGCGCACGGTCGATCCGGATAGCCGCTCGGATCTCGGAAAAATCGCCGCCAGCCGCTCAGGTGTGCGCGCCTGCGTCGTCGGCATTCCGGCCAGACGCTCAGGACTCATGACGGTCATCTGCCCCGCGGACGCCGTGGCGGCAGCGAAGCTTGTGCGCAGCATCCTGTAAGGATCGCGTGCCCCGGGGGGGGAAAAAAGGCGCCCTTGCGGGGATAGAGAGCTTTTTTTGATGGGAAGCACGGAACCATATGAAAACCGCATCGGCAGTTTGGCCGATGCGGTTTTTTTGCGTCTTTTTTGGGGGCGGGGTATTTTTAATATTTACCGCAGGACGGTCTCCAGCCATTCGCGGGCGATCAGGCGGTGGCCGTCGAGGGTGGGATGCACGCCGTCCGCGCTGAGGGTTTTAGCCGCGTTCGTGCCGTCGGGCAGGATGGATGCGCGGCAGAAGATGCCGTCCAGCGGGATGAACGCATCCGCATAGCGCATGGCGATGCGGCGCACG
Organism: Butyricicoccaceae bacterium; assembly: GCA_963630045.1. Taxonomy (GTDB): domain Bacteria; phylum Bacillota; class Clostridia; order Oscillospirales; family QAMX01; genus JAAZKA01. The sequence continues at coordinate 11,941 of CAVGLF010000013.1, forward strand.
ACCTGCTGCACCTCGCAGAGGCGGTCCCTCCAGGCCTCAGGGCAGCAGCCGTGGTGAAAGGCGAAGGGCTCCATGATGACGAGCTTCGAGCCGCAGCGGACGGTCTGCTCGACGACGCGCACGAGATCGGACTCGAAGGCGACGATGTCATAAGGAAGATCCTCGTGCTGATACGGATGCAGGACGTTGTTGATGCCGATGAGCAGGGACACCAGCGTGGGACGGAGATCCAGCGTATCCTGCTGCCAGCGCTCCGCCAGCTGCTCCGCACGGTCGCCGCCGACCCCCCGGTTGTAGACGGTCAGCTCGTAGTCGGGAAACATCGAGCGCAGCACGCCCGCACACATGGCGGGATACCCCGTGCCCAATCCATTGCTGCAGGAGGGCTCACGGCGTCCCGAATCGGTCACGCTGTCCCCCTGAAACACGATCACTCCGTTTTTGCGAATCAACATAATCCCCTGTGTCCTCCCCTGCCGTAAATCCTGACTACAGTATAACCGATTTTTGCGCGACTTGCAAGCATGAAAATGCACCCGGCCGCTCAAAAAGATCCCCGGAATCCGGGGCAAAAGACGCTTTGCAGACCGCAAAGGTTGTGGTATACTGTAATCTGAAGGCACAGGCAGGCTCACACAGCCTGCAAGCCCCGCCGTGAAATAAGCTTCCCCCCGAAAAAAGGGGAGAGAACCCATGAACCCCCCCGAAGAAGGGGGGAAATGCAGTCACAATCGTGACTTTTGCAGGAGGTGCGAACCATGTCCAAGGCAGATCTGGCTCTGTACGGAGGCCCGAAGGCGCTTCGCCGTCCCACACCGCCCCGTTTTGCGACGGATGCCCGCGAGAAGGCGGCGGTCGACCGCCTCTTTGACGAGGCCATACGAACGGGGGAAAACATCGGCTACAACGGCTCCGAGGAGGAGGCACTGTGCCGGGAATTCGCGGAGTTTCTGGGAGGGGGCTACGCGGACGGCGTCAGCAGCGGCACCAACGCCGTCTACGTCGCGCTGCGCGCACTGAACCCCGAGCCCTTCTCCGAGGTGATCGTCGGAGCCGTGACCGATCCCGGCGGCATGATGCCCATTCCGCTTGCGGGCTGCATCCCGGCTGTCGCCGATACCGCGCCGGACTCCTACAACACCTGCGCGGAGGAAATCGAGAAGCTCATCACGCCCCTTACCGCCGCCATCATCGTGCCCCATATCGCGGGAGAACCCGCGGATATGCGCGGCATCATGGCGCTGGCCGACCGTCACGGCATCCCGGTCATCGAGGACTGCGCACAGGCGCACAGCGCGAGGCTTGACTCAAGGCCTGTCGGCACCTGGGGCAGCATCGGCGCGTTTTCCACCATGTACGGCAAGCATTTCTGCACGGGCGGTCAGGGCGGCATGGTCTTTACCCGCGATGAGGAGCTGTACCGGCGCATCCGCCGCGCGGCGGATCGCGGAAAGCCCTTCGGGCTTGACGAAGGCGCGACGAACTGCACGGCGGCGCTCAACTGCAACCTGCAGGAGCTCGGAGCCGCCATCGGCCGCGTCCAGCTCGGGAAGCTCCCGGACATTGTCGGCCGGCTGACGGAGGGGCTTGCCTCCGTACCGTCCGTCCGCATCCCGAAGCTCGCGGACGGCTCGGAGCCCGCGTACTGGTTCTGGCGTCTGGGGTACAGAGGAGAAGGCCTCGGCTGCACGAAGCAGGAATACTGCGCCGCCCTTGCGGCGGAGGGCGTGAATGTCGCGGCGTCCTACCGTGCGGCGCTGCCGTCCACGATGGACTGGTTTTTAAACCGCTCGGTCTACGGTACGCACGGCTTCCCCTGGAGCTCGCCTGAGTATCACGGGCACATGAACCGCGACTTCGAGCTGCCGAATGCCAACCGCGTCATGGAGGAGTGCTACAACCTCTACATCAACGAAAGCTGGACCGACGAGGACATTGCAGGCGTGCTGGAGGCCTACCGGAAGGTGGACGAAGCCTTCAGAGACTAAAGTGAAAATCCCCCCCGGAAGGGGGGGGCGGCCTTGAACCGGGGAATTTTCCGAACCCTGAAAAAAAGGAAAAAGGGGCTGCGGACTTCTTTTTTAAAAAGAGTGTCCGCAGCCTTTTTTCCATGCTTCAAAAAGGGGAAAAAGAGGGAGGGTCAGTCCTCGTCGTAGCGGATGCGCTCGACACGGGTGCAGAGCCCCGTCGTGTCGTCCAGATCGAAGAGCGCGCCGCAGAGCATGGCGGGTCCCGAGGCCGTCACAAAGCGGGAGAGCAGGTCTCCGCGGAAGTAGGCCAGCGAGGTGTCGGGACGGATGCCAATGACGGAGTCCCGTGCGCCGGTCATGCCGAGGTCGCACAGAAAACCCGTGCCGCCCGGAAAGACGCGCTCGTCCGCCGTCTGCACATGGGTATGCGTGCCCCAGAGCGCGCCGACGCGTCCGTCCAGATGATAGAGGAGCGCGTATTTTTCCGATGTTGCCTCCGCATGGAAGTCGACGCAGATGAAGGAGGTGCGCGTCCGCGCCCGCGCAATCAGCCGCTCGGCGGTGTCGAAGGGACTGTCCGGGCCGAAGGGCAGGTTGCAGCGTCCGATCAGATTGATGACGGCGAGCTCCCCCTGAGGCGCGCGGAAGAAGGTCAGCCCGGTGCCGGGCAGGGAGGACGCGTAATTGCCCGGACGCACGACCGCCTCGGAGTCTGCCAGAAAATCCGCGATGGACTTCTGATTATAGGTATGATTCCCCAGCGTGAGCACATCCGCGCCGGAGGCAAGCAGCCTGCGGGCATCCTCGGGCTTCAGCCCGAAGACGGCGGCGTTTTCCGCATTGACGATGACCGCATCGGCCTCCAGCTCGCGGCGCACATCGGGAAGGTGACGCTCGATGCAGGAGACGCCGCAGGGGCCGCAGACATCTCCGATGGCCAGGATTCTCATACGCGCATCCCCGCGATATCCAGAGTTCCGAAGTCAAACGAGCCGTCGCGCAGAATATGCACCCGCACGCCGTGCCGCGAGAAGCGCAGCTCGAGACGGTCGGAGATGGAGGTGCGCGGATAGATCAGATGCAGGCGGTAGAGCCCGGCATCCGGTGCGCCCGCCGCCGCGACATTGTGGAAGAACGGCGCGTGCACATTCGCCTGCGGCGGCGCCGGGATCTTTCCGTCCAGAAAGACGCCGTGTCCCACGGGAATCGTGAAGAGCCCATCGTCCGTCTCCATCGTCAGCCGGTCGGCCGACTTGCCGAAGCTCAGGGAGAGGCTGCGCAGATGATACGCGTTCGGCGCGAAGACATAGGTATGCCCGTCCGCGGACTCGAAGCCGTCGGAGCTGTCCGCACCGCGCGGAGCGGGACGGGCGAGGGCAGCCGCGTCCTCGAGGTAGGCGTCCTCTTCGGGCGAGGGGGACAGGCACTCGTCCGTGACGGGATCGAAGAGATACCGATAGATGGCATCGAGGAGCTCCTGGAAGTTGCGGCAGCAGGCGGTGCCGGCGAAGACGAGCCCCTTGGGACGGCAGACGACGACGAGCTGTCCGCGGGAGCCGTCTCCGCGGAAGGTGCCGGGACGGCTGCACATCCAGAACTGGAAGCCGTACCCCGCGCGCCAGTCGGCGGAGGCCTCGGGGTTGTTCGGGACCTGATAGGATGTCGCCATGTCGATCCATTCCGGGGACAGGAGCTGCTGCCCGTCGAAGGAGCCGCGGTTTAAGAGGAAGGTGCCGAACTTTGCCAGATCCTCCGTGCAGACATTGAAGCCGAAGCCGCCCATGGAGATGCCGCGGGGACAGGTATCCCACCAGTACTCGCCGAATCCCAGGGGGTCGAAGAGACGGGGCTTCAGGTAATCGCAGACCGTCTGCCCGGTGAGGCGCTGCACGATGGCGGAGACCATGTACGATGCTGCCGTATTGTAGAGAAAATGCGTGCCGGGCGTGCGCTCCACATAGGAGTGCAGGAATTTTTCCACCCAGTCCGTTGCGCCGCCCGGATCGATGACGCCGGGCTCCGTTGTATGTCCGGTATTCATCGTCAGAAGATTCCGGACGGTCATCTTCTTCATGTTCCCGCACGGCTCCGAGGGCAGGTATTCCGGGAAAAAGTCCACGACGCGGTCGTCCAGGGAGGCCAGCCCTTCCTGAACCGCGAAGCCGAAGGCCGTGGAGGTGAAGGACTTCGACAGGGAGTGCAGCATGTGGGCGTACTCCGGACGAAACGGCCTCCAGTACCCCTCAGCCGCCACGCGGCCGGAGCGTGCGAGTATGAAGGAGTGCAGACCGATGTCCGTCGCTTCCCTGAGAAATGCCCGTGCGGAGGATGCGGGAAGTCCGATCTCGCCCATGCGGACACGAGGCAGGCTCTTCATAGATAAAACCGTCCTTTCTTGCCGTTTACAGGAAAAACGACGCCGGAAACTCAAAGTCAGCTTGAAGTCTCGGGCGTCGCCTCGTACAGTTTCGATTTTGGGGATTTACTTCGCGAAATGCTCGTTGATCCGGCGAACCAGCTCGTCGGGGTCGGTGCCGTGGACGGCGCAGGCCTGCTCGATGGACTCGCCGCGGGAGGCCGGGCAGCCCAGGCAGTGCATGCCGATTTCAAAGAAGAACTTTGCGGTATCGATGTCGGCATCCAGAACGTCGCCGATGATGCTTTCCTTCGTGACAGTCATGAGTATAACCTCCATTTTTGCCTTATTTTGGAATGGCTCTATTATACACTGAAATCGTGCAGATTGCAAGGGGGCAAATATGACAAATCGGACGGAACTCCTCACTCTGAGGCCCGGTATGCGTTACAGCCGCTGCGCCAGATCCTTGATGTAGGCGCGCAGATCCGCGCCGCATTTGGGATTCTGCAGGCTCATCTCGATGACGCACTGCAGGTAGCCCTCGAGGGAGCCGGTGTCGTAGCGTGTGCCCTCGAAGTCCACGGCGAGCATCTGCCCGCGGCGGGCGAGGACGGCCAACGCGTCCGTGAGCTGAATCTCGCCGCCGTAGCCGGGGGAAAGATTCTCCAGAACGGGGAAGATATCGGGCGTCAGGATATAGCGCCCCAGAATCGCGTAGGGGGAGAAGACCTGCTCGGGGCGGGGCTTTTCGATCATGTCATGCACGCGGTAGACATTGTCCCGCATATGCTCCACATCCAGCGAGCAGTAGCGTCCGATGGCCTCCGCCGAGACGGCCTGCACGCCGACCGTGGGCAGATTCTCCTGCGCCGCGACCCGGGCAAGCTGCCCGATGACGGGATGCTCGGCTGCCATGACGTCGTCGCCCAGAAGAACGGCGAAGGGCTCGTCTCCGACGAAGCGGCGCGCCGTCCAGATGGCGTGTCCCAGTCCGCGGGTCTCCTTCTGACGCACGAACATGACATTCGCCATGTCGGCGGTACGGCGTACGAGCTCGGCGTCCTCGCGCCGTCCCGCGCGCATCAGACGCTCCTCAAGCTCGGGATGGTAGTCGAAGTAGTCCTCCATCGCCGCCTTGGAGCGGTTGGTGATGATGAGGATATCCTCGATGCCCGAGGCTACGGCCTCCTCGACGATGTACTGGATGGAGGGGCGGTCGCCGATGGGCAGCATCTCCTTGGGAATGGTCTTCGTCTCCGGAAGCATCCGCGTGCCGAGTCCGGCAGCGGGAATGACGGCTTTTCGGATCCGCATGGTAACTCCTTTCCGTGAGAGGCAAAAAAGCTGCAAAGCAGAAAAAATCTGCAAAAAAATCAGGGATGCCCCCGAGAGAGGGGGGAGAAAGTAAAAATCAGCGCTTTGTTTCCCGGAAGAAGGGGACGCTGCCCCGGCGCAGCCGGATGCGCTGAACGGAGGCCAGAAGCGGCAGTCCCAGCACGTAGCAGGCGCCGAGCTCTCCCACGCCGACCTCGGCCGCAAAGAGCAGGAAGGTCGGAAGAAAATTCTCCGCGGGAACGGTGGCGTATGCCAGAACGGCTCCGATGACGGCGGCATTGACGAGCACCGGCGGCAGAGGCGCGAGCCACCTGTTCGGCATCCGCGCGGTCAGAAGACCTGCAGCCAGCGTCGCCAGGGGCCCCGCGACGATATCCAGCACCGTCGAGCCGCCCAGAACATTGGCGAGCAGGCACCCGAGGGTCAGTCCCGCCGTGGCGGACGGGAACAGGAACGGCAGCACCGTGAGTGCCTCCGAGATGCGGCACTGCACGGGGCCGAAGGAGATCGGCTGCAGCAGCAGCGTCAGCACGGTATAGATGGCTGCCAGCATGCCCTGAGCGGTGAGAAAGCGGAGCTTACTCTTCACGGGGCGCCGTAATCGCGATGTGGAGCTCCTCCAGCTGCCGCGGGTCGACCGCGGACGGAGCATCCATCATGACATCCTGCGCGTTCTTGTTCATCGGGAAGGGGATGATTTCGCGGATGGAGCTTTCGCCGGCGAGGAGCATGACCATGCGGTCGACGCCGGGCGCGATGCCGGCATGCGGCGGCGCTCCGTAGCAGAATGCGTTGTACATCGCCGGGAACTTGGCGCGGACATCGTCCTCGCCCAGACGCACCATTTTGAAGGCGCGGATCATGATATCCGGGTCGTGGTTTCTCACGGCACCCGAGGACAGCTCAACGCCGTTGCAGACGAGATCGTACTGATCGGCGACGATGTCCAGCGGATCGACCTCGCCGCGCTCGGCCTTTTCCAGAATCTCCAGTCCTCCGGAGGGCATGGAGAAGGGGTTGTGGCAGAACTCCAGCTCGCCCGACTCCTCGCCGATTTCGAACATCGGGAAGTCGACGATCCAGCAGAACTCATAACGCTCGGCATCCATGTGGCCGGGTACCGCAGCGCCGGCGGTCTTTACGCACACGCCCGCGCACTTGACGGCGGCGCCGCGCTCGCCCGCCGCGATGAGGACGAGGCAGTTTTCTTTCACGCCGAAGCCTTCGCGCAGCTGATTTTCACGGCCCGCAAAGAACTTCGCCACGCCGCCCGCGAGCTCGCCCTTTTCGTCCATGCGGAACCAGTAGGGCTTTTTGCCGCTCTGAACCTCGATGTCGGCGCAGAGCTTGTCGATCTGCTTGCGGGTCAGGGCGCAGTTATCGATGACAACGGCCTTGACGCAGGGCACGTGGAAGGGCTCGAACTCGGTCTCTCCCGCGAGCCCGGTCATATCCTGCACGAAAAGGTCGATGCGCAGGTCGGGCTTGTCGCAGCCGTAGCGCTCCATGGAGTCCTTATAGGTGATGCGGCGGAAGGGGGGCTTTGACGCAATGTGATAGGTGCCGTACTCGGCGAAGATGGGCGGCAGCACCCGCTCGATGACGCCGAAGACATCGGCGCTGGAGGCGAACGCCATTTCCATATCCATCTGATAGAACTCGCCGGGGCTGCGGTCGCCTCTCGCGTCCTCATCACGGAAGCAGGGCGCGATCTGGAAGTAGCGGTCGAAGCCGGAGAGCATGAGCAGCTGCTTGAACTGCTGCGGCGCCTGGGGCAGCGCGTAGAACTTGCCCGGATGCTTGCGCGCGGGCACAAGGTAGTCGCGTGCGCCCTCGGGGGAGGAGGCGGTGAGGATGGGCGTCGTGATCTCAAGGAAGCCCTCGTTCATCATGGCGCGCCGCAAAGCGGCGACGACATTGCAGCGCAGGATGATGTTCTGCTTGACCGAGGGATTGCGCAGATCGAGATAACGGTACTTAAGACGCGCGGTCTCGTCGGCCTCGCGGCTGCGGTTGATCTCGAAGGGCAGCTCGTTATAGTGGCAGCGTCCGAGCACCTCGACCGAGGTCGGCTCGACCTCGATGTCGCCCGTGGCCTGACGGGGATTCTTGCTGCCGCGCTCGCGGACGATGCCGTCCACGGCGATGGTGCTTTCCTTCGTAATCGAGCGGAAGCGGCGGATGAGCTGCTCATCCTCCAGCACGAGCTGAGTCGTGCCGTAGAAGTCGCGGAGAACCGCAAAGGCCAGAGTCGAGCCGACCTCGCGCACGTTTTCCAGCCAGCCGCACAGACGAACCGTCTGTCCGACATGTTCCATACGCAGCTGTCCGCAGGTATGGGTTCTGTTCTGTGTCATATGTAATTCAAATCTCCCGAAATTTTATGTTCAAGAAAAAAAGGGGGAAACGCTTTGACTCCGTCCCCCCCGGGGGGGCAAAAACGGCTGTTTTCAGAGGACAGCTTCGATGGTGGAGGCGGAGAGCACGCAGGGGATCTGCTCGCCGGTCTGCATGTTTTTGAGGCTGGCGGTGCCGGCCGCGAGCTCGTCGTCGCCGATGACCATGGTATAGCGCGCGCCGATCTTGTCGGCGTACTTCATCTGCGCCTTTAAGGAGCGGTCGCACAGATCGCGCTCCGCCGAGATGCCCATGCGCCGGAGCTCCAGGATGAGCTTTCCCGCGGCCTCTCCCGCGGCCTTGCCCATCGTCGCAAGGTAGACGTCGACGGTCTCCGCGCCGGGAATCTGGATGCCCAGCTTCTCCATGACGAGGAGCAGACGCTCCAGTCCCGAGCCGAAGCCCAGAGCCGGCGTCGGCTTGCCGCCGAGCTGCTCGACGAGTCCGTCGTAGCGGCCTCCTCCGCAGACCGTGCCCTGGGCGCCGATGTCGTTGGAGATAAACTCGAAGACGGGTCCCGTGTAGTAATCCAGTCCGCGGACGATGCCGGAATCCACCTCATAGTCCACGCTCATGCGGGACAGGAGATGCAGCGTCTCGTCAAAATCGTTTTTGCACTTGTCGCACAGGAAATCGATGGTGCGCGGCGCACCCTTGGCGATCTCATGGCAGATGGGGCTCTTGCAGTCCAGAAGGCGCATGGGATTGCGGTCGAGACGGTCGAGGCAGGTGGGGCAGAGCTCCGAGCGGTAGCCCTCGAAATAGGCCTTGAGCGCCTCGTAGTACTTCGGACGGCAGTTCGGGCAGCCGATGGAGTTGATGTGCGCCGTGATGTTGCGGATGCCCAGACGCTTTAAGAAGGTATCGGCCAGCGAAATGAGCTCCGCGTTGGCGGAGGCGGAGGCCGCGCCGAAGCACTCCACGCCGAACTGGTAATGCTGGCGGTAGCGCCCGGCCTGGGGCTTTTCATAGCGGAAGTTCGGCGCGATGTAGTAGCACTTCACGGGCAGTGCGCCGTTGAAGCCGCCGTGCTCGATCATGGCGCGGACAACGGAGGCCGTGCCCTCCGGACGAAGCGAGATGGAGCGTCCGCCCTTGTCGGTGAAGGTATACATTTCCTTCTGCACGACATCCGTCGTATCGCCGACGCCGCGGATGAAGAGCTCGGTATGCTCGAACATGGGGAAGCGGATCTCGCGGTAGCCGAAGGTCTTGGCCGTATCGCGCAGGATGCGCTCGAGGTACTGCCACTTGTACGACTCATCGGGCATGACGTCATAGGTTCCTTTGGGAGCTTGAATCATATCTTTTCACACCTTAATAGCTCCGCATTCTCGCGGGGCGTTTTGGATTCACGATATCTCTCCAGGAGAGGTCGCCGCGGTCAAGGCCCAGGATGAGCATCTCCGCCGTGGCGATGTTGGTCGCAATCGGGATGGAATGGAGGTCGCACAGACGCTGGAGCGCATGCACATCGCACTCCGTGCCGGGAGGGGACATGGGATCGCACAGGAAGATCACCATATCGATTTCATTATAGGCCACACGCGCTCCGATCTGCTGATCGCCGCCCTGCGCTCCGGAGAGGAAGCGGTCAATCTTCAGTCCGGTAGCTTCCGCCACGAGCTTGCCCGTGGTGCCGGTGGCGCACAGCGTATGCTTGGACAGAATCCCGCAATATGCCATGCAGAACTGGGTCATCAATTCTTTTTTCTTATCATGCGCAATCAAGGCGATGTTCATATATGCAATACCCTCTTTCGTTATATATTGGGGTTTTGAAAAACGGCGGAAGATGTAAAAAAGGGGAAAACGCGGATAGACCCACTATTTCCCTTATTATACATCGTTTCCCGCCGTCACACAAGAGCGGAATCGGAAAAATAACGAAATATTCACGACTCGTCCCGCACTTTGAAGGCAGGCGCGGCTTCAGGGAGGGGAAGCAAAGCGAAAGTCCGTCCCCGGGGGGCTCCGCTTCTTAAAAAAACCGGATGCCCGGGGGGACGGACTGTTTTTTTCTCTCATGAAGGCCTTTTTGC
>CAVGLF010000013.1:22096-23768 GCA_963630045.1 Butyricicoccaceae bacterium
CAGGGAGGGGAAGCAAAGCGAAAGTCCGTCCCCGGGGGGACGGACTGTTTTTTTCTCTCATGAAGGCCTTTTTGCATACCGCGGGGAGGGGAAAAAGCGTCGGGCAGCTTCCCGCGGGATGACCCTCCCCCTGAGGGGGAAGGGGGGAGACGACGGCACGGCGCGCCCTTCTCGAAAAAAGGGGGGCTTTTACTCCGCGGCGGTGAACGCCATGATGACGTAGCCGTAGGAGGAGGCTTCGCTTGCGCGCAGGTCGATATAGTAGCGGCCGGCAACGGACAGCTCGGAGGCGGAGGCGTCATAGACCGCAACGGTCAGCTCCGCGCAGGAGATGTCCTCGCGGTAGACGGCTTCCTCGATATAGGCGCCGTAGGCTCTTTCGCGTCCGCTCTTCAGGGTATAGGTGCTCTTCGATTCATCGGCGCTTACGTACTCCGTCATCGCGTCGCCGATATCCGTCCAGATGGCACCGCCCAGCGTGTTGCTCTGCAGCGCCTGCAGCGCCTCCGCCGTTACGGTATAGCCTCCGCGGGAGGAGGAAACGCCGTCGCAGGTCACGCCGCTATATACGATCATGTCGTACAGATACGTCCAGCCGAAGTTTTCATCCGGCACGCTGGAGAGAACCTCGGGGTAGGTCTGCACCGCGCAGGCGAAGGAGGTGATGACGCCGGAGAGAGCCTCCAGATGGGCCTGTGTCTCACCGCCGAAGAAGTCGGAGAGTGCATCGGAATCCGTGACCGCTGCGGCGGGCGTGGAGAAGGCGGCGGACGCGGTTGTCGCAGTCCCGTTTCCACTCGTATCGCAGGCCGCCAGCGTCAGCAGCATCGCCAGCGCCAGCGAGAAGCAGAGAACTTTTTTCATGCTGGTACCTCACTTTTTCAAATAGCGAAGAATAGTATACCGCAGCTTATCCTCTTTTGCAAGGGGAAAATTGCGCGGGGAGTCTTCCCTTAAAAAAAGGAAGATCTGCGCGGGGCATGCGAGTTACATAATACGGTTGACACTCATACGGTGCGCCCGTCCGGCGAAAGGGACGAAGGACAGCGCCGCGGGAGCGAAAAGCCCCCATCCGAAGACCCGTGAAACCGGGTGCGGAACGATGAAACGGAGCTTTTTCCTCATTTCGGGGGAAAGTTTCCCCCATTTTCCCCAAAGTTTTCCCCGGCACGCGGGAGGAGGGGGAGAGATTCACATAATCCCGGTTTCCCGTACGGGAGCGGATGCGCAAAAAAAGGAAAGAGAGGCGGGGAGGGGGGGAAAAAGGGAGCCGGAATAAAAAATTTTACAGGCTCTCGTAGGATACGCTGATGGGGAGCGTTGCCCGGGCGTTCAGATCCGAGCCCGCGCGGGCACCCGCAAGGTATTCATAGTACGCCTGACAGGCGATCATGGCGCCGTTGTCGCCGCAGAGGCTTGCGGGCGGGAGGAAGAGCCGGAGGCCGTGTGCGCGGCACTCGCGCTCAAGCCGTCCCCTCAGCACGGAGTTTGCGGCGACGCCGCCCGCCACGCACAGCGTATCCCGTCCGCACAGACGCGCGCCCTCGACGGCTCTGGGGACGAGGATATCGGCGACGGCCTCGCAGAAGGAGGCGGCCAGTCCCGCGGCATCCAGGGTCTCACCGCGCTGGGCGGCATTGTGCGCGGCATTGCGCACGGCGGTCTTCAGCCC
>CAVGLF010000014.1:0-1583 GCA_963630045.1 Butyricicoccaceae bacterium
CCAGTGTGACGAGGACACCGTTCACTGCTATGAGCTGCTTCGCCCGTGGATTCAGTATGTCCACATCAAGGACGCGCGCTACAGCGACCACATGGTCGTTCTGGCCGGCACCGGTGACGGACGCCTGTCCGAGATTTTCGGCCGGCTCGAGGACTCCGGCTATGACGGATTTTTGACGATGGAGCCCCATCTGAGGGTCTTTGACGGCCTGAAGGCTCTGGAGTCCACCGTGGAGGAAAAAACGGTCGCCGAGGGCGTCTATAAGGACGGCGTTTCGGCCTATACGGCGCAGTATCATGCGCTGTGCGCGCTGCTTGACGGAGTCGGCGTGAAATAATCAGAACAAATCGGGAATTTCGGGACGTTTTACAAGGGGTATGCCTTATGAAACGTCCCTTTTTTTAAAATCACTCAAAATCAGGAGGAACAAGGTCTATGCCCGAACGCAAACCCATGCCGCAGGCACTGCCGGAGGAAGTCGGCATCGCCTCAGAGGGCATCTTACAGTATCTGAAGCTCCTTGAGGACAAGCAGTTCTGCATGCACAGCGTGCTCATCGTCCGGCACGGGAAGCTCTGTGCCGAATGCTACTGGAAGCCCTTCCACCGCGACCGGAGACACCGCATGTATTCGACCTCCAAAAGCTTCACCTCCGCCGCAATCGGCTGCCTCATAGGAGAGGGACGGCTGCGGCTGGAGGATCGGCTGGCGGACTATTTCCCCGAATATATCACGCCCGAGACCTCGAAATGGGTGCTTGAGGCCACGATCCGCGATCTTCTGTGCATGTCATCCTACCTGAGCACGACGTCCTACTGGGCGGGATGCGATGACTGGGCACGCTCGTTTTTCGAAAAGCCCGCAACGCACAAGCCTGGGCAGATTTTCGCCTACGACACCTCCGCGACGACGACGCTGGACATCCTCATATGGAAGCTCACCGGACAGGAGTTCTATGAGTACCTTGAGCCCAGGCTCTTTGAGCCGCTCGGCATGAGCGATGACATCTGGTGCGTGAAAACCGGCTGCGGACATGCCTGGGGCGGCTCGGGACTGCAGGCGACACCGCGGGATCTCGCCAAGTTTGCTCAGTGCATCATGTCCGGAGGACATGCACCCGACGGACGGGCGCTCATTCCGGAGTGGTACGTCCGCGAGGCGACCTCCCGTCAGATTGACAATACGATCTACAACAGCTCCGTCGAGGATCAGCAGGGCTACGGCTACCAGTTCTGGAGGCTGTCGCACAACGGCTTTGCGACACTCGGCATGGGCTCGCAGAGCGCGTACTGCTACCCCGATCAGGATCTCATCGTCGTCGTGAACGGCGATACGCAGCCCAAAGGATACGCAGAGGGCTGCCAGATTCAGGGCATTCTGGACTGCATCTTCCCGGCACTGTCGGATGCTGCGCTCCCGGCGAATCCGGCGGCGCAGGATGCTCTCGGCCGGTTCATCCGCACGGCCGAAATCGCGCCCGCTCCGGGCGAAAAGCACAGCCCCGTTGCCGCAGAGGTGTCGGGCAGTACCTACCGCATGTCGCCGAACAACATGAAAATCACGTCGCTGCGCTTTGATTTTGA
>CAVGLF010000014.1:1593-3570 GCA_963630045.1 Butyricicoccaceae bacterium
GTCAGCATCCGCTGGGAAAATGACGCGGGCGTACACGATGTGCTCTACGGTCTCGGACGCAGCATCCCCCAGAGCTTCCCGGAGAGCCGCTACGGTCTGACGCAGATCGGTCATCCGGAGGGACGGGGCCTCGACTGCATCGCCTCTGCCGGCTGGGTCGATGAAAACAGCCTGTATACCAATGTATGGATTACCGATGCCGGAATGGGCAGCCTGAGAATGCAGTTCGTATTCGAAGGGGATACCGTGACGATGCTTGCGGACAAGAATGCGGAGTGGTTCCTGGACGACTACCGCGGATTCGCAAGCGGATCCCGCGCGTGAAAGGGGAGGAAAGATACCATGAAATATGAATTGCCCACAGCTTCGCCGTCCTCCGTCGGTATTCCCTGCGCCGCCATAGACCGGTTCCTCGCAAGACTCCGTGACCGCCGCCTGCCCATGCACAGCGTACTCATGCTGCGCCGCGGAAAGCTCATCTTCGAAACGTATTGGAAGCCCTTTGACGCGGACAGAAAGCACCGCCTGTATTCGGCCTCGAAGAGCTTTGTTTCAGCCGCCATCGGCATCCTGATCGGGGAGGGGAAGCTCACGCTGGAGGATCCCGTCACGAAGTTTTTCCCGGATAAGATCCCCGAAAATCTGCATCCCTATACCGCCGCCGCGACCATTCGCGATCTGCTGATGATGGCGACGCCGCATCGGTATCAGGGCACGACCTATGGCCCCGGCGACCCGGACTGGGCGGATACGTTTTTCAGCACGCCCCCGACGCATCTTCCGGGAAAAATCTTCTCCTACGATACGACCGCGACCGTGATGCTCTCCATCATCATCAGGCGCGTTTCCGGTCAGGAGCTGACCGACTATCTGCGCGACAGGCTCTTTGTTCCGGCGGGCATGAGCCCGGACATCGACTGCATCGAGACCCCCTGCGGCCATGACTGGGGCGGCTCCGGCGTGCTTGCAACCCCGCGGGATCTGGCCAGGTTTGCCCTGTGCTGCATGAATTCCGGACGCATAAACGGCCTTCAGCTCATCCCGGAGGACTATATCCGCGCGGCGACCTCGCGGCAGATTGATACGACGCTGACGGCCGTTGATGCGGAGCACAGCTTCGGCTACGGCTACCAGTTCTGGATGACACGGCATCACGGCTTTGCCTGCCGCGGCATGGGCGCGCAGCTTGCCGTCTGTCTGCCGGAGCAGGACTTCATCCTGGTTACCACCGGCGATACACAGGCCGTATCCGGCGCGCAGGAGATCATCTACGAATCGCTCTGGAAGGAAATCTACCCCTATCTGGAAGGAAGTGAACCCGCAGAGGAGGAGGCACCGGGTGCCGGGGACGAGCTGCGGAGCGCATGGAGCGGACTCGAGATTCCCGTTGCTGCGGGAGCGTGCGCGTCTCCCACGGCACAGCGGGTCTCCGGCGTGACCTATGTCTTCCGCCAGCCCAACGAGCCCTCACTTCGGTGGATGCGCCTGACCTTCGACGGAGACGAGGGGCTTCTGGAATACGAGAACGCCTCCGGTCCCCAGAGGCTTCGCTTCGGCCTCGGGCATCAGGTATACGGACAGCTTTCGCAGACGGAATACTTCGGACACCGCATCGGCACGCCGAAGGGCTCCGGGTACGCATGCGCCGCTTCGGCGGGGTGGGTCATGCCGGGACAGCTCCACATCGTCTGCTATGCCGTGGATGACTACCTCGGCACGCTGATCGTGGATCTTGCGTTCGAGGACGACTGCGTGACCTATTACGGACATAACAACGCCGAGTGGTTTTTCGACGGCTTCTGGGGCTTTGCCGGAGGCGAAAGGGCGGGTTGAAATTTAAGCCCGATGTTCCCTTCGAAGTTTACAATTATCACTTGACGAAAGACAAGTGTTGGAGTATTCTATAAAAGGAAGCCTTGCTTTTAATAAAGGGGAGAGAGAACTGTGAGCTGCTTTCGGGAAATGTCTCCGGAGGAG
>CAVGLF010000014.1:3580-23494 GCA_963630045.1 Butyricicoccaceae bacterium
GGAGTACGCGGGCAGTCCGTTTCGGGAAATCGGCCGGGACTGGATGCTCGTCACTGCCGGAAATCGGGAGTCGTGCAATACCATGACCGCCTCATGGGGCGGAATGGGCGTTCTGTGGAACAGAAACGTCGCATTCGTCTTCATACGGCCTTCACGGTACACCAAGGAATTCATAGACTCCGAGGAAGGGCTGTCCCTCTGCTTCCTCGATGAGACCTGGAGAAAAGAGCTGTCCTATCTGGGACGTGTCTCCGGTCGGGACGAGGATAAGATCGGGAAGGCCGGACTGACGGTGTGCTACGATGGTAGAATCCCGTATTTCGAGGAGTCCCGCCGGGTCATGATCTGTCGGAAGCTCTACGCTCAGGAGATCGATCCTCAGGGCTTCCTCGACCGGTCCATCGACGCCGGATGCTATCCGGAGAAGGACTATCACACTTTGTATGTCTGCGAGATCGAAAAGATCCTGCAGAACATAAAATGACACAGGAGAGTAAAGGTATGGAAAGAAAAGTCAAGATCGGTATCATCGGTTGCGGCGGCATTGCGAACGGCAAGCATCTGCCGAGTCTGTCGAAGGTGAAGGAAGCCGAAATCGTCGCGTTCTGCGATCTGATTGAGGAACGCGCTCAGGAAGCCGCGAAGAAGTACGGCGTTCCCGGTGCCCGTGTGTACACCGACTATAAGGAGCTCCTGGCCAAGGAGAGCGAGATCGAAGTCATCCATGTCTGCACCCCGAACCGCATGCATGCTCCGATCACCATCGATGCTCTGGAGTCCGGCCGTCATGTCATGTGCGAGAAGCCCATGGCGAAGACCTACGCCGAGGCCAAGGAGATGCTCGAGGCGTCCCGCCGCACCGGCAAGAAGCTGACCATCGGCTACCAGAACCGTCAGCTTCCGAAGAACCAGTTCCTCAAGGCCTGCGCCGAGCGCGGAGACCTGGGCGATATCTATTTTGCCAAGGCTCATGCCGTTCGCCGCAGAGCGGTTCCGACCTGGGGCGTTTTCCTCAACGAGTTTGAGCAGGGCGGCGGTCCTCTGATCGATATCGGCACCCATGCGCTCGACCTGACGCTGTGGATGATGAACAACTACGAGCCGGCCTACGTCGTTGGTACGAAGTATCACGAGCTCGCCGGTGAGCCCGTAAATCAGGGCAATGACTGGGGCAACTGGGATCCCGCGAAGTTCACCGTCGAAGATTCCGCTTTCGGCTTCGTCGTCATGAAGAACGGCGCGACCATCTTCCTGGAGTCCTCCTGGGCGCTGAACGTTGCCGAGCCGCATGAGGCTTCCTGCACGCTGTGCGGCACCAAGGGCGGCGCCGACACGCTGAGCGGCCTGCGCTTCAACTACGTCGACAACAACCGTCAGTGCATCTCCAAACCCGAGTTCAGCGCCGGCGGCGCGGCCTTCTACGAAGGCATCAACGACGACGAGCCCGGCCCGAAGGAAGCTGCGCAGTGGATCCGTTCCATCCTCAACGACACCACGCCCTGCGTCCTGCCCGAGCAGGCTCTGTGCGTAACCCGCATTCTCGAAGGCATCTACACCTCTTCCGTCACCGGAAAGCCGGTTTATTTTGACTAAAGGAGTGTACCCCGCATGAAATTAGGTGTTTTGACCGTCGTTCTGTACGGAATGGACTTTGCGTCCGCTTTGAAATACCTTCATGGACTGGGCGTTGAGACCGTTGAGGTCGGCTGCGGCGGAAGCCCCGGCAATACCCATCTCGATCCCGACAAGCTGCTCGGCCATCCCGAAGCCATTGCCGAGGTGAAGCGCCTGCTCGCGGAAAACGAGATGAGCATCTGCGCGCTGTCCTGCCATGACAACGCCGTCCATCCGAACAAGGAGTACGCGGCGCGTGCGCATCAGACCTTTGAGAAGGCCTGCTGCCTCGCGGAGGAGCTGGGTGTCGACACGCTGGTGACCTTCTCCGGCTGCCCCGGCGACTGCCCGAACTCCCAGTACCCCAACTGGGTTACCTGCTCCTGGCCGACGGATTACCTGAAAATTCTGGATTACCAGTGGAACGATGTCCTGATTCCGTACTGGAAGAAGGCGGCGGCTCTGGCCGAGTCCCACGGCATCAAGAAGATTGCACTGGAGCTGCATCCCGGCTTCTGCTGCTACAATCCCGAGACGCTCCTGCGTCTGCGCAATGCGGTGGGTCCGATCATCGGCGCGAACCTCGATCCCTCCCATCTGTTCTGGCAGGGAATCGACATTCCGTATGCCATCCGCAAGCTGGGTCCCGCGATCCATCACTTCCACGCCAAGGACACGAAGATCGATCCGATCAACGCAAAGACCAACGGTGTACTCGACGTCCGTCACTACGGCGACGAGCTGGAGCGCTCCTGGGTCTTCCGCACGGTCGGCTACGGTCATGACGCGCAGGTCTGGAAGGACATCATCTCCAACCTCCGCATGGTCGGCTATGACGGTGCCATCAGCATCGAGCATGAAGACGGCCTGATGTCGGCGAAGGAAGGACTTGAGAAGGCGGTCAGCTTCCTCAAGGATGTCCTCATTACCGAGGATCGCGCCGCCATGTGGTGGGCGTAAAAGCCTTTGAGGTCAAAAGTATGAAAAACGTTGCCTTACAGCTATACTCCATCAGGGAACTGATGGAGAAGGATGTTGCGCAGACCCTTCTGGACACCGCGAAGGCGGGATACTCCGGAGTGGAGTTTGCGGGTTACTTCGGCCATACGGCCGGGGAGATCAAAAGCTATCTTGATGCCGCAGGACTGGTCTGCGCCGGTACGCATACCGGCTGGGATGCCCTGCAGCCCGACACCATCGGAGCAACGATGGAATACAACGCGAAGATCGGGAACTCCCTGATCATTCTGCCCGGAGTGGACGGCGCCATGTACGCCTCCCGCGATGCGGCCTGCCGCATGGGCGAAGCGCTGAACGCCATCGGAGCGACGCTTGCAAAGAACGGCTTCGATTTCTACTACCACAATCATCACCTTGAGTTTGCCGTTTTCGACGGCAAATACGCGCTGGACTACGTCTATGAGAATGCAGCTCCCGAGAACCTGAAGATGGAGCTGGACTGCTACTGGGCGTATATGGGCGGCGTAGATCCCTTGAGCTACATAAAAAAGTACGGCAGCCGCTGCTCCCTGCTTCACGTCAAGGACGCGAAGGCGGACAGCCTGGAAAAGGCTCGTCAGCATGTCTACGAGTGCACGGAGGTCGGCTCCGGCGTCATCGATTTCAAATCCATCCTGGATCTGGGTCGGGACATCGGTGTCCGCTGGTACACCGTAGAGCAGGAAAGCTTCGACATGCCGATGCTTGAGAGCATTGCGAAATCCGCAGAGTGGCTCAACGGGCATATTTGACACAATTTCACAGCACAAAAAAAGGGCCCCGGGAGAAATCCCCGGGGCTCTTTGCTTTCAAGTCCATTACCGGCGCTCAGATCTCCTCGTCCCCGTGACGGTCAAGCCAGCCCTGAGCCGCATCGTAGGCTTCGTAATCGAGATCCGCCATGGTATTGGTGTGCAGAACAACACCCTCCGCATCCCCTGAAACAAGGAGCTCGCGATATCGATCGAGCTGCCACAAAACAGCCTTGGCCGAAGCCTCGCGCTGTTCGCCGAAGTTATACAGGTAGCAGCCGAGCATTCGGCGCTTTCCGTGCGTCATCTCGCGGAAGATGCGGTATTTTTCCTCAAAGAGGACGATGTCGCTCTCCTTCCACGTCCACATGATGATCCCGTCAAAGGGGTCGATGTAGGGACGAAATTCCGCATCGGAGTCGGGATCGACGCCGAATTCCTGCGTATAAAGAACCATCCACATGTCCAGAGGCCGGGGGCCGTCCTCATGCAGACGGCGGTTGACTTCATAGAGATTCGCAAGAGGAATGTCTCTATAGCGGCCTCCGGAGACGAAATCATCAAAAACGGCGGAGGAGATGTTCGGGAACTCGCGGGATTCCTCGATGAGGCGGTTCACGACATCGGGATTCTGTCCTGCACCGGTGACGTCCCAGCCGACCGAGCGGAGGGGACGGAAGCTTTTGTTGTACTGGCGGCGGTTGACATCGATGCCGACGGGCACCATGAAGGTGCTGCGCCCTCCGAGGTACAGGATTCCCTCAAGCGGCGTCATGCGGCTTTCCCGTTCGTTGCCGTACAGATGATTGTAGCGTCCCTCCGGGTGCCCCCAGAGCCAGAAGTGATCACGCAGCTTGCCCATGAGATTAGCCTCCTTCCGGTATGAATACGTCGGGAAAAATAAAATTATCGGGAAGCGCCGATTCAAACGATGACAAGTCGCAAAAGTGCTTCCCGAAGTGTATTGTGTTATTGAATATGCTGTGGACGATGTCCGCGGCGCAGGGACACGGGGCGGCCAAGAACCTCTGCCATGATGACCGACCGCTTCAGATCAGAGCCGCGCAGGGGATGACGGCCGGATTTCAGCTTCAGGACGCTCATGGGAGGGGCGATATCCAGGGAGGCATTCTCATGCGGCTGCAGCGCATGAGGGTCGGAGCCGTCCTCCGTCTCACAAAGCTCCGTACCTTCGGCGCTCTGCGCGTCCGCTCGTCCCTGGGTTGTGGCATCGGGAGTGTAGAAGGTGTCTCCCTCCGCGGCCGCAGGGGTGTTTTGGTCATCCGAACCGGATGCGTCACCGGAGGGTTCCTCATCCGATTCCAGCAATTTGATGATCTTGTCCAGTAAACGGTTGCACAGCGGATCCTCCTCGGGTGTTTCCTTTGCATCCTGTGCGGCAGAGGTCACACCATCGGCATCATCCGGCTCCAGCTCCTGCAGGAGATCGCTCAGGAGATTCGTCTGGGATGAGGACATGGGAACCTCCTTTCTTACTTGGCGGAATCAGTTCCGGGATCCTGGGAAATGGAGTCGCGCATACGGGTGTCGGCGATGACGTTCTGCATCTGGTAGTAATCCATAACGCCGAGCTTACCCGAGCGCAGAGCCTCTGCCATGGCGCGCGGAACCTCGGCCTCGGCCTCGACGACCTTCGCACGCATCTCCTGGACGGCGGCCTGCATCTCCTGCTCACGGGCGACAGCCATGGCGCGGCGCTCCTCAGCCTTGGCCTGAGCGATGCGCTTGTCGGCTTCCGCCTGGTCAGTCTGGAGCTGCGCTCCGATGTTGCGGCCTACGTCGACATCGGCGATATCGATGGAGAGAATCTCAAACGCCGTGCCGGAGTCGAGACCCTTCTGCAGAACGGTTTCGGAGATGCTGTCGGGATTTTCCAGCACCTGCTCGTGGGATTCTGCGGAGCCGATGGTGGTGACGATGCCCTCGCCGACACGGGCGATGATGGTCTGCTCGCCGGCGCCGCCGATGAGGCGGTCGATATTGGCGCGGACGGTGACCTTGACCTTGGCGCGCACCTCGATGCCGTTTTTGGCGACGGCGGAGATGACCGGGGTCTCAATGACCTTGGGGTTGACGCTCATCTGAACGGCCTCCAGGACATTGCGTCCGGCAAGGTCAATGGCGGCGGCGCGCTCGAACTCCAGCGGGATGTTGGCACGCTGGGCGGCGATCAGCGCGTTGATAACGCGGTCGACATTGCCGCCCGCGAGATAATGCGCCTCAAGCTTGTTGATCGGCAGATCGATGCCGGCCTTCGTAGCCTTGACCAGAGGATTGACAATCTTGGACGGGACGACTCTGCGCAGACGCATACCGACGAGCGTACCGATGCCGACATGCACATTCGCTGCCGATGCGGAGATCCACAGAGCGACGGGGACGAAGCTGAAGAAGAAGGAGAGCGCGATGATGATGAGTGCAAGAACGATCAGATAACCTAAGAAATCCATGATGAGCCTCCTTACAGATGCAGATTAATTCTTCGACTGAGCTTCCGGTACGCGGCGTACGATGACACGGCTTCCTTCCACGCGCAGGATCTCCACGCGGCTGCCGGAGCGCAGATACCCGCCCTCCGTGATGACGTCCAGCCGTTTTCCGTCAATCAGAACGATGCCCGAGGGATGAAGATCGGTCAGAGCCGTTCCGATTTTCCCAAGGTATTCCGAATAGGACGGAACGGCGACATAGCCTTCCTCGGATCGTGTCTCCGAGCGGAGAATGAGCTTGTGCGAAAGCCTGCCGCGGGATGCCGAAAAGAGCAGGATCGACAGGATGATCCCGACCCCTCCGATGAGAATCAGCGACAGGACGAGTCCCTCCGCAACGGAGCGTGCCGTGAAGACGATTCCCAGAAAGAGGCAGACCAGCCCGCATCCCCCTGCGGCGCCGAAGCCGGGCATGAACATCTCGATTCCGACGAGAATGAAGCCTGCGGCAAACAGGACGATGGCTATGACCGGCATATTGACGAGGGAATGCACAAGCGCATCGGTGATTGACGCAGAGGTCAGGGTCACAGGCAAACCGAATCACCTTCCTTTCAATAAAAAGCGGGAGCCGGAGCTCCCCAAAATGCGGCTAAAAAGGGGAGCATGACCAGTATAGCACACGATTTTGTAAAATGCAAGTATTATTAGGTGAGGATCCCGAAAGGGTCACCGGATACGACGTCGGAGCGGCAGACTCAGGACGAGAATTGCGCCGAGAACGAGCACGATGCCGGCGGCACTCACGAGGGACAGCGGCTCATGGAAGAGGAATACGCCGAAGATCGTGCCGACTACGGGCTCGATGGAGGCCAGAATCGACGCGCGGGAGGACTCCAGACGCTCAAGGGACATGGAATAGAGCACATAGGGGAGAAAGGCCGTGATGATGCCCAGTCCCGCGATCATAATGAGGCTGCGGCCACCGCCGCACAGTGCCGTCCCGATTGCCTGCCAGTCGCACAGAAAGGAGCATCCGAGACCGCAGAAAAGGAAGGTATAAAAGACAATCGTCCAGGAGTGGTATCCTTTCTGAATGCAGTAGCGGCTGAAAATCGAATACAGCGCGTAGAAAAAGCCCGATGCCAGTCCCAGCAGCACGCCCCGCAGATTGATTTCTCCGGGGCTTGTCAGCCCGGAGACCAGGGCACATCCGGCCAGCGCAAGCACGAGCGCCGCAATTTTCCGGGCGGTAACCTTCTCACGGAAGAGCAGGAGGCTCAGGAGCATGACGTGGATGGGCGCGGTGTACAGCAGCACGGCTGCGGTGGAAAGGCTTAAGGTTTCCATCGCACGGAAGTAGCACAGCGAGAAAAACATCAGACTGACGATGCCCGTACCGAGAAAGCACCACAGATCGCGCAGACGGATACGCAGAAGCTCGCGGTGAAAGAGGAGGAGATAGAGCCCGACGGCGGCCATGCCAAGCGTCACGCGAATCTGCGTAATCTCCAGGGAGGACAGCCCCCCCGAGTTTAAAAACCGGACGAAAACGCCCATGGAACCCCACAATATGCCCGCGGCCAGTGCAAAAACCGCGCCTTGAGTCTGCGTGTTTTCAGATTTGTTCATGACGGCAGGGAATGCTCCTTTTTTTAAATCAGTATTGTGCTTTGAAAGCTCATTTCGTCTTCTTTCAGTATATCACATCCGTCTGCCCCAGGCAAGACTTGCACAGGCGAAGAAAATATGATATACTGTGTGTAAATTCCGGTATTTGCATCGAAGGAGGATTATACAATGGATAAGAAGCTTGTTGCTTATTTTTCTGCCTGCGGCACGACGAAAAAGGTTGCCGAAAAGATCGCCCGGATTACGGGAGCGGAGCTTTTCGAAATCTGCCCCCGCGTTCCCTATACACAGGCCGATCTGGACTGGCGCGATGCGCAGTCCCGCAGCACCATCGAGATGAAGGACGAAAAATCCCGCCCCGAAATCGCGAAAACCTGCGCGCAGATGGACGAATATAAGACGGTTTATGTCGGCTTCCCGATCTGGTGGTACGTTGCGCCGACAATCATCAATACATTCCTTGAAAGCTATGATCTGACGGGCAAGACCGTCATTCCGTTTGCGACCTCGGGCGGAAGCGGCATGGGACGCACCAACGAAAAGCTCGCACCGAGCTGCCCGGGCGCACGGCTTCTGGAGGGCAGAGTGCTGCACGCGCAGGACTCCGAGGAGACGATTGCGGCGTGGATCAGCAAACTGGAGGCGTGACGCATCGATGATTCAGCTTGCGGACTTCGATAAGGTGGATATGCGCGTCGGCACCGTGCTGGAGGTGCGCGACAACAAAAAATCACGCAATCCGGCCTATGTCGTGACGATTGACTTCGGCGAGGAACTGGGGGTACACAAATCCTCGGCACAGATTACGGCGCTTTATACGCCGGAGCAGCTCATCGGACGCCAGATTGTCTGCTGCGTCAACCTTGAGCCCATGCACATCGGTTCCGTCAAAAGCGAGGTGCGCATCCTGGGCTCCGACTCGGAAGCGGGCGTAGTCCTGCTGGCTCCGGACAGACCGGTGAAAAACGGAGACCGAATCTTCTGAATAAGTTTTTTTCATGCAATAACAATCCCGCGCACCCAAATAACAGCTTCCGACCCCTCCTGCGGGGAGGAAGGAAAATTATGGCGTGCCGGGAGGAAAGGGCAGCAACAAATGAACAGGGAATGGGATCTGAGCATTCTGTACGACGGCTTTGACGATCCGAAATTTACAGCCGATTTTCAGGCGATTGACGATGCGGCGGACAGCATCCGCGCGCTCGCACGGGAGGCGGATACCCTCCCGCATGCGGAGCTTCTGCATCGGATGATCGACTGCTTCACCCGGCACTCCGAGCTTTCCCAGAAGCTCTTTATCTATATCAGTCTGCGCCAGAGCACCAATACGGCGGATGCCCGCGCAAACAGTCTGGACGGGCAGCTTCGGGGGAAGATGAGCAGTGTCTCCGCCGCGGAGACAAAGCTGCAGCATGCGGTGGCGTCATTTGACGATCTCGATGCGATTCTCGATGCGGACGAATCCCTTCAGGCGTATCGTTACATGCTTGAAAACATCCGCCGCGACAGCCGCTATCTGCTCTCCGACCGGGAGGAGGAGCTGCTCGCCACGATGAATATCTCCGGAGCCGCGGCGTGGGAGAGTATGCGCGACGTTCTGACCAGCACGGTGGGCGTGGAATACGACGGCGGTACGACGACGCTTTCCGCCATCCGCAGTCTGGCCTATGACCCGGATCCCGGGGTACGCCGCCGCGCGTATGAAGCGGAGCTGGCCTGCTACCCGAAGATTCGGGACTCCGTTGCATTTTCGCTCAACAGCATCAAGCTCCAGGTCATAAGCGAGTGCCGCATGCGCGGGTATGAGTCCCCGCTGGACAGTGCGCTCAAGGGAAGCCGCATGAAGCGCGAGACGCTGGATGCGCTGATGGGCGCCATGGAGGAGTATCTGCCGAAATTCTGGCAATACCTGCGCGCCAAAGCGGAGGCAATGGGCTATAAGAACGGACTGCCGTGGTATGAGCTCTTCGCGCCCATGGGCGAAAGCGAGAGTAAGTACACGGCGGAGGATGCGCGCGACTACCTGCTGCGCATTTTCGGAGGCTTTGACTCAGAGCTTCACGACATGGTGCAGCGCGCCTTTGACGAGAGCTGGATTGACTTCTACCCCCATGAGGGCAAGGTGGACGGCGCATTCGACTGCGGCGTACCCTCGGCGCATATGAGCCGTGTGCTCACCAATTTCACGGGCTCCTTCGGCGACGTCGTAACGCTGGCGCATGAGCTCGGACACGCCTTCCACGATCAGCAGGTCTTCTCGCATCCGCTGCTCTGCCAGGATTATACCATGCCCGTTGCGGAAACGGCCTCCACCTTCAATGAGGTGCTCACAGTCAGCTCCGCCATCGAAGCGGCGCAGAACCGCCGGGAAAAGCTGGCTCTCATCGAAAACCAGCTGGCCGATGCCTGCCAGATCATCTGCGACATCTATTCACGCTATCTGTTCGAGACGGCGGTCTTCGAATCGCGCCCGCAGGAGTTCCTCGATGCCGGCCGCCTGGGCGAGATGATGCTCGATGCGCAGAGAAAGGCCTACGGAGACGGACTCGACCCGGAGGCCATGCATCCGTACATGTGGCTGTGCAAGAGCCACTACTACAGCGGATCTCTGAGCTTTTACAACTTCCCCTATGCCTTCGGAGGACTCTTCGCAAGAGGCCTGTACGCCAGGTACAGGGAGCTTGGCGCCGAATTTGTGCCGCTCTATAAGAAGTTGCTGCATGCGACAAGCACGCACGACGTCGAAGAAACCGCGCAGATCGCGGGCATCGACCTGACGGACCGTGCCTTCTGGAGAGCCGCACTGGAGTCTCTGGCACAGGAAATCGACGAGTTCTGCGCACTTGTGCGTGGCTGACAAAAAAACCGCCGCGAAATACGGAAGAAATCCCGGGAGAGTCTCCCGGGATTTCTTTTGCGTCAAAAAATGATTATTTGCAGGCTCTGGCCTTGATGACGATTCTGCGGACGGGGCAGGCGCCATTCTGCGCGATGCAGGGACGATGCGCATCCTCGGGGAAGAAGACGGCGAAGACGCGGGCATCCATGGGGAGTCTGGGGGCGGGAAGCTCAGCATCGGAGAAGGCGACGTCGGCGGCTTCGTCATAGGACTGCCAGTCGGAGACGAGGCTGACAGGACAGGTACCGATGAGCTCACCCGGGGTCAGAACGTACTGGATGTCAATCCAGTCGCGGTGATGCTCCCACTTCGTGTCCTCATAGGGACGAACCGTGAGCTCGGTGACGGTGTAATAGAGATCATCCGAGATCTCATAGCGTCCGGGAGCGGGCGCGGAAAAATCCGTGCTGACGAGCAGATCGAGAGCGGAATCCAGCGCGGCACTGATGCCGCGGTATTGAGAGGCGCGGGCAATGGAATCGTAAATCATATATTCTCCTCGTATTACGTTAAGCATCGGAAAGCCGTGTCGGGAAGGGGAAAAGAGCCTGCCCGAAGGGGGACTTACCGTATTCCGTATCAGTGTAGCATAAAAGCCGCCCGAACGCAAGGGAAAAATGGATGAGAATCACGCGGACTTTTGCCCATGTGATTTGTACGTATGTAAAATTTGCAGCGAAGGGGAAAAAGGGTAAGATATGCGCTGCTTGCGACCGGGACAAAAGGGGAGCGGCGCGACCCCGGGCACCCGGAAATTCCGGGATTTCGCTCTTGCAGTATCCCGGCAGGGTGTGCTATAATAAAACAGCGGCATAAGGCGCGGCAGCGGAAAAAATCAGACATCCCGCTGCCGCCGCTCAAAATTCGACATTTGCACAGAGGATGCCTGTGCGCGGGAAGGATACGGATCACGGCATGAAGCAATGTATGGATGCAGAAAATCTGCACAGAAGGCTGAAGAAAATCATCGGGCAGGTACAGGCCATTGACCGCATGGTGGACGAGGACGTACCGTGCGAGGACGTGCTGGCTCAGATCAACGCCGCCAAATCCGCGCTGCATAAATGCGGGCAGGTTGTCCTCGAGGGGCATATCCAGCACTGCGTCCGCGACGGCATCGAGCACGGAGACGCGGAAAAGACAATTGAAAGCTTTACGAAGGCCGTAGAACGTTTCTCCAATATGGGATAGGGCACATTACGCAAAAACCGGCATCGTGAGTAAAAATGCCGAAGATTTAAGCTGCCGTATATGGATGTATGCGTCAGCTTTTTTTCATATCCCCCTTGACAAGCCTATACCCCCATAGGTATAATGGTATCGGCTCGGCCGGGAAAGGAAGGAACAGGCGGATGAAGAAATGGGCACAGAAGCTGGAGGAGTTCATGGAGCGCGGCGGCATGAAGAAGGATATCGTGCTGCTCTGCATCGGAGCGGTATCGCTGATTTTCAGTCTTCTGAAGGTGCCGCTGCCGTTTGATGCGGCATGGGGTGCCATCATTGTCTGCGGCATACCGATTATTCTGGATGCCGTAATCGGACTTGTGACGGCATTCGACATCAAGGCGGACGTGCTGGTCTCGATGGCGCTGATCGCGTCGCTCTGCATCGGCGAGGACTTCGCCGCGGGCGAGGTCGCGTTTATCATGCAGCTCGGAGCGCTGCTGGAGGACGTTACGGTTGCGCGGGCGAGAGCCGGCATCGAGAAGCTGGTGCATCTGACGCCTCAGACGGCGCGCGTTATCTCTTCGGGTGAGGAACGAATAGTCCCGGTGGAGGAGGTGCGGCAGGGAGACCGGCTGCGCGTGCTGCCGGGCGAGAGCGTGCCGGTGGACGGCATCATCGTCTCCGGCGAGACATCCATCAATCAGGCCGTCATGACGGGCGAAAGTCTGCCGGTGGACAAATCCGCCGGGGACGAGGTCACGAGCGGCTCGGTCAATCAGTTCGGTGCCTTCGAGATGCGCGCGACGAAGGTCGGAGAGGACAGCTCCATCCAGCGCATGATCCGTCTGGTGCAGTCTGCCGATGCGGGCAAGGCGAAGATCGTCGGTCTGGCCGACCGCTGGGCCACCTGGATCGTCATCATCGCCCTGAGCGCTGCGGCTCTGACGTGGGTGTTTACGGGTCAGATCATCCGGGCCGTGACGATTCTGGTCGTCTTCTGCCCCTGCGCGCTGGTGCTGGCGACGCCTACGGCCATCATGGCAGCGATCGGAAATGCGGCAAAGCACGGTTTTCTCGTGCGTGAGGGAGACGCGCTTGAGCGGCTGGCGGGCGTTCGCACCATCGCCTTTGACAAGACGGGTACGCTGACCGTCGGCAGACCCGAGGTAAAAAGCGCCGTGAGCCTTATCCCGGAGCTTTCCGATGACGAGCTGTACCGGCTGACGGCTGCCGCGGAGCAGATGTCCGAGCATCCGCTGGGACGTGCCATCGTGCGCTCCTACAGAACAGGACACGGAGCGCTGCCGTCTGCCGAGAGCTTCCGCATGCTCCCGGGAAAGGGCGTATGCGCCGTTGTCGAAGGGCACAGGATCGCCGCGGGCAACATGGCACTCCTGCAGGCAGAGGGCATCGAGGTCGACGCGCTGCGGGGCAGCGAGGACTTTCTGAACCGGGGCTGCACGGTCATCTATATTGCGATGGATGCAAAGCCGGCGGGCTTCATCGCCCTCTCGGACACCCCGAGGGAGGAAAGCGGGGACATGATCCGCAGACTTCGTGCACTGGGCATTCAGCCGGTGCTTCTGACGGGTGACCGGGAAAGCGCCGCGCGCAGCATGGCTGAAAAGCTCGGCATCGGCGATGTCCGTGCGGAGTGTCTGCCGGAGGATAAGCTGGGCTTCATGGAGCAGTGCCGCCGTGACGGGAAGCCCGTCTGCATGATCGGCGACGGCATCAACGATGCGCCCGCGCTGAAGGCCGCGACGGTCGGCATCGCCATGGGCGGTACGGGCAGCGATATCGCCGTGGACGCGGCGGACATCGCGCTGGTGGACGACGAGGTGCAGGAACTGCCGCATCTGATGGCGCTTTCCGGACGCATGATGACCACCATCCGCATCAACCTGATCTTTTCCATGACGCTGAATTTCATAGCCATCTTTCTGGCAATCACGGGCCTTCTGAATCCCATAGCCGGAGCGCTTGTCCACAATGCGGGCAGCGTGCTGGTGATCCTGAACTCGGCCCGGTTATTGAAATGGAAGAAAAAGGCATGACCATATTCGTATCATCGGTTTGATTATCGGCATTCTCTTCCCTTGCGGCGGGCATTCATTTTCGCCGCGAGGAAAGAGACGATGCGGATTCCCGCCGCATTTATTCCGTCATCAGCGCTGCAGGCGGCGTCCTTGCCCTCGTGATGCTGATTTTGCTCATCGTGGGACTCGCGGCCTGACGATTTTTGCGTAAAATCCGAAGAAAAAAGACAAAAACACGCCTCCTTCATAGCTTTGAAGGAAGCGTGTTTTGCAATAAATCCGTACGTAACGGGGACGTGGGGAAGGGTCAGCCGACAATCCGCGCTATCGCCGCGCAGGTATCCGCATCGAGGGAAAGCGCTGCGGCAGCGGCATTGTCCTCCAGCTGCCGGACGCTGCTGACGGCGGGAATGACATGCGTCATGGCGGGGAGGGTCAGCATGTACGCGAGAACCAGTCTTGCCATGCTGACATGCTGAGCGTCGGCAATCGCCTTCAGCGCGGCAAGCTTTTCCTGAACTGCGGGATTTGCCCACAGGGCATCCTCGTCGCCATACAGACGGTCCTTTTTCCCGGGCGACCTGCCGTTGAATCGACCGGTCAGAAGCCCCTCTGCCAGAGGACTCCAGGCGATATAGGAGACGCCGCGCTCACAGGCGGCCTGACGCATCCCGATGCCCTGAGCGTCCTCGCCGCGGATGAAATCAAAGCCGTTCTGGACAGCCGTAATGCGCGTACGGATGCTGCCGGAAGACTGCACGGCGGCTTCGTACGCGGCGTAGTCTTCCGGACGGCAGTTCGACACGGCAAAGTAGCGCACCATGTCGCCGCGAATGAGGTCATCGACTGCGGCGATGGATTCCTCAGCCTCGGCCTCGCTGTCCGGACGATGGAAATAGAGCAGATCAATGCGCTCCGTCTGGAGGCGTTCAAGGGAGGCGTAAACGGCATCCATGATGCTCTGACGCGAAAGACCCGCATGATTGGGCGTCCGTCCGTCCATCATGCCGCCGACCTTTGTTGCCACAACGATGTCGCGGCGGAGGTCGGGATTTTCGGCAAACCATCGCCCGATCAGGCGCTCGGAGTTGCCGGAGGACGCATGATAGCGGTTGGCGGTATCCCAGAAGGTCACTCCGAGCTCCCAGGCGCGGTCGAAGATGTCGAAGGCCATCTCCTCATCCACACGGGAGCCGTCGCGGGTTTCCGGCAGACCGAACTTCCATGTGCCGAGCCCGACGATGCCGGCCGAAAGGCCGGAGCGTCCCAGACGGCGATAGGGCATGCCGTGAAATTCATGGGTGGAACCAAAGGGAAGACCGAAAAGCTCCGGGTTGGGGGTCAGATAGTCCATAAAAGCTCCTTATAGGCCGCGAAGCAGTCCGACGGGGTCGAAATGCGGCACGGCGGCGATACGTTCGCGGTTTTCACGGAACTCCCGATGCGCGAGGGTCACGACGACAAAGCCGACCTTCAGAGCCTCGTCCAGCGAAAGATTCTTAAATCCGAAGATGGTGTCCTGACGGACGTTGGGCTCGCACACGCTCACACGGTAGCCGCGCTCCTGCATGAGCTGCGCAAATGTCACGCTGGCGGAATCGCGCAGATCGTCGACATCGGGCTTATAGGTCATGCCAAGGACGCAGATCTCGGCCGGAGCGGAGAGAACCTCGCCGATGCGGTCGGCGATCCAGCCGGGTTTGCGGTCATTGACCGCGCGTGCCGCATGCATCAGAGGCGTATCATCGGGGAATTCCTGGCACAGGAACCACGGCACAACGGGGATGCAGTGTCCTCCGACACCGATGCCGGGGGAGTGAATGTTCACGCGGGGATGGCAGTTTGCAAGCTCGATGACCTCGAACACGTCGATGCCCAGTCCGCGGCAGATGATGGAGAGCTCGTTGGCGTAGGCGATGTTGACATCGCGGAAGGCATTTTCGGCAAGCTTCGCCGTCTCCGCAGTTACGTCGCCGGTCACGCGGACGGAGCCGCGGGTCAGAATGCGCTCGTAGATGGACTTCGCCATCTCGGCACCTTCGGCATCACGCGCGCCGATCAAGCGGTCGTTTTCACGCAGCTCGCGCAGCATCTGGCCGGGAATGACGCGCTCGGGGCAGTGAGCAACGTGGAAGGCGGATTCCGGAAGGCCGGATTTTTCCGAAAGGAGACGCGCCACACGTCCGGTCGTTCCGGGCGGCGAGGAGGATTCGAGGATGACCAGGTTGCCCTCGCGGAGGACGGAGGCAACGGAGCCCGCCGCGGAGAAGACATAGTCGAGCATGGCGCGGGGCTCGGGACCGGAGGTGTCCAGAGGCGTGGAAACGCAGATGTAGAAGGCATCCGCTTCCTCGGGGCAGGCGCCGAAGCGCAGATTGCCCTCCGCGGCCTCAAACTCCTCCTGAAGCCCCGGCTCGTCAATCGGAACGATGCCGTCGCGCAGGGACGTGATGATCCTTTCGTTGACATCCGCGCCGAAGACCTCAAAGCCCGCACGCGCGAGAACCACGCAGGTCGGCAGACCGATATAGCCTACGCCGACAACGCAGATTTTCCTGATAGGCTGCATACAGTAATACTCCTAAAACAGTAATCGTTTGAATACCTTGTAGTATACCACGTTTTTGTGCCGTTTGCAACCCTGCAGCACCCATCAATCGGGATGAAGCTGCAGGGCTGCAAAAGTACAGGGACGCGCGGGGAAATTCTGAGTACGAAAAGAGAGCTTTTTTAAAAAGGCGAGGGGAAAAGGGGGGCTTTCTTACGAGCCCGCCGCATAGTCGACAAAGCCGATATTCAGATCGACATAGCCGTCAATGCCCGCAATCTGCCCGGTTTTCGAGTACTGCCAGATGGTGAAGGGGCAGTCAAGCGTCGGAAGATCGGCGTACTGCGCATACCAGAACTCATATTCCAGAAGCTCGGAGAGGTCGCAGCGGACGCTGCCGATATACTTGCTGAAGTAGGTCATGGCGGTATACCCACCCTGACGGATGCGGTCGCAGAAGGCTTTGTTGCACGCGGTCAGCGTATCCCGGTCGAGGGAGTAGGTGCGCGCGGTCTTGAGATTGACGAATTCCCAGTCGAAGACGACCGGATAGTCCAGCTGATAGCCGTCTATGGCGTCCAGCACAAACTCGGCCTCCTCCAGTGCCTCAAGGGGTGTAATGGCCTGGGAATAGAAGTACACGCCGACCTTGAGCCCGGCCTGCTGTGCGCCCCGGATGTTTTCATCGAAGCGTTTATCGGCATTCATCGAGCCGTCCGAGCCGTAGCCGCGGAAGCCTGCGCGGATGAAGACGAAGTCAATGCCCTCGGCGGCGACAGCCTCCCAGTCGATATCGCCGTTGTGGGAGGATACATCGATGCCGCGCAGCGTCGTGCGGCCCTCATACTGCATCCACTGGCCGTCCTTATAAAAGTTTTCAAGGACATATCCGCTGCCGGGAAGGGCCGTCACCTCATCGGGAAGCTCCGTATCCTCGGGAAGCGGGGAGGTGGACTGCACGAGGTTCCGGATGCGCCAGACGATGGCGGAAAGCTCCGCGCGCGTGATGCCGTCGGAGGGCTTATACAGCAGCATGCCGTTGCTTGAGCTGCCCTCGACGACGCCTGCGCTGTAAAGTGCCAGAACCGCAGGGTCCATCGTATCCACAAAGGGGGACACCGTCGTATCATCGGGGAGATCCAGCGCTGCGGAGGCGATCTGCGCGATCAGCAGACGTGAGATCTCGGAATCCGGGTCAAGAGCGTCCCCGGGCTCCAGAAAGCCGGAGCCGGCTGCAAAGTCCAGATATCCGCTTGCCCAGTGAGTCCCCGTCTGCGGCTGCTCCGAGTATCCCGCAGCCAGCAGGATGAGCTTCACAGCCGCTCCGAGCGTGACGCTTTCCTGCGGCTTGAACGATCCGTCGGGGTAGCCGTTGATGACGCCTGCGGAGCACAGGTCATGGACATACGAATAATACCACGCGTTGTTCGAGACGTCGGAAAAATCGGAGGCAAGGTTTTCGGGACTGTCGGAATCCGGAATATCGCCGGACTCGGGCAGTCTGCTGATCACCGCGGGCGGAAGGACGCTGCTGCCCGCATCCTGCGTATCGGAAGCCGCGGATCCTTCGGAAGCCGCAGATCCTTCGGAAGCTGCAGATCCTTCGGAAGCTGCAGATCCTTCGGAAACTGCAGTTTCCGGAGAAACTGCGGTTTCGGAGATGCTCCAGACCGCCGTGACGCGGATATCCTCTTCGGCGATGTCCCGGACGGACAGATAGCTTCCGTCGGCCTTCTGCCATCCGAGAAAGCTCGCTCCGTCCAGTGTGGGCTCAGGAAGCGCTCCGTAGGCCTGCCCGCGGGTGTAGAAGGAGATGTCGCGCTCGATGCTGCCCCCGTTTTCGTCAAAGCGTACGGTCACGAAGTGCTCTCCCGCCGCCTGACCGCTGTAGTCATCGTACAGCAGAATCGACAGCTCGTACATGCGGCGCCCGAGCAGATGGGAAAGAACCTCGCCCGAGACATGGCACCATACGCCGAAGTAGTCGGCGATCTCCTGCTCCGTGTACCCGGAGAAGCCGTTCTGCACGGCGGCCGCGAGGCGGCAGTTTGACATCCAGCCCGTCCCGACGTTATAGGTCAGGCTCAGAAGTGCATCGAACTGCCCTTGGGTCACAGAGACATCATAGCGCTCCAGATAGGAGTTCAGCGTCGCCGCCATCTCCGAAAGCTTTCCGCGCAGCAGAGCCTCCGCTTCCGCCTCCGTAACCGTCTCGGGCAGATCCGTTCCATACGTGCCGTAGCCGATGTAGCTGCCGGAGGCGTCCGTTGTCCGTGTATCCACAAAGCCCTCCCAGTTCATGGTCAGGCTCACCAGAATGTCGCTGTATACCATATCCGCCGTATATGCGGCCATCGTCCCGCTTCCGAAGCCGGTCAGCAGGCAGAGAACCAGAAGCACGGCTATGCATCGTCTCATTCGCATGTGTTCTCCCGTATCAAAAATAGGTTTTCAAAAACGCCCAGTATCCAGTATACCACAGTTTCCGCATACCCGCAACCCTTTATAAAAAAGAGTCCGTTCGGGGCAACGCACCTCAAAACCCCTGTACTTCTCCCCATGGGGTTTTTAGTGAAATCCGTCCATTTTTGCGGCAAACGTCCCCGTCCTTATTTTTCATGAAAGGACGGGGACGCCGGTCGTACATATGAATAAGGGGGAAAATCAGTCGTAGAGCGGGTACTTTGCCGAAATGCGGGCAACCTCTTCACGGATGCCGTCCGCATTTGCCTTGAAGTCCGTCGCGGCGAGTGCGAAGAGATGCGCCAGAACGCGGAAGTCCTCCTCCACAAGGCCGCGCGAGGTGGCGGCGGGCGTGCCTACGCGGATGCCGCTGGTCAGAGAGGGCTTCGCGGGGTCGTTGGGAATGGCATTCTTGTTGACGGTGATGTTGACCTGATCCAGACGGTTCTGCATTGCCTTGCCCGAGACACCGAATTTTCGCAGATCGACGAGCATCAGATGGTTGTCCGTGCCGCCGGTCACAAGGTCGAAGCCCTCCTCAAGGAGTCCGTCTGCCATGGCGGAGGCGTTCTTCTTGATTTGAGCCTGATACGTCCTGAATTCGGGCTTCAGCGCCTCTCCGAGGCAGACGGCCTTGGCTGCGATGATGTGCATGAGGGGTCCGCCCTGGATGCCGGGGAAGACGGCCTTGTCAATCGCCTTCGCAAGCTCCTCACGGCAGAGGATGAGGCCGCCTCTGGGGCCGCGCAGCGTCTTGTGCGTCGTGGTCGTGACGACATCGGCATAGGGGACGGGGCTCATGTGCAGTCCTGCGGCGACCAGTCCCGCGATGTGCGCCATGTCGACCATCAGATACGCGCCGACCTCGTGGGCGATATCCGCAAAGGCCGCAAAGTCGATCTCGCGGGGATAGGCCGAAGCACCGGCGATGATCATCTTCGGATGGCAGGCATGCGCGAGTTTGCGGATGGAGTCGTAGTTGAGCCGCCCGGTCTCTTCATCCAGGCCGTAGGGGACGATGTTGTAATACGCGCCGGAGATGTTCACGGGGGAGCCGTGGGAGAGATGTCCGCCGTGAGCGAGATTCATGCCCATTACGGTGTCTCCGGGACGGACGAGCGCAAAGTAGACGGCCTCGTTGGCCTGAGCGCCGGAGTGCGGCTGGACATTGGCATGCTCCGCACCGAAGAGGCGGCAGGCACGCTCGCGCGCGATTTCCTCGACGATATCGACGTACTCGCAGCCCCCGTAGTAGCGCTTTCCGGGATATCCTTCGGCATATTTATTGGTCAGTACCGTACCCATTGCGGCGAGGACGGCGGGGGAGACGAAGTTTTCGGAGGCAATCAGC
>CAVGLF010000015.1:0-6258 GCA_963630045.1 Butyricicoccaceae bacterium
TCCCCGGGGTGGATACGGGCTTCGCCGAGCGGGTGCGTGAGTTTCATGCGCAGCTCACGGCCAAGCTGCACGATCCGTCTGCCGCAGGATTTCAGCTGAAATTCATGGACAGTGTCCCCCAGTCCCTCATCGACGGAGCTTATTTTGCGGCGTACGGAGCGTACGCCAACCCGGCCGCTCAGCGTGCAGCCGTTCTCTTCGGCTTCCGCAGCAGCTCAAAGGGCGTGCATCTGATGAATCCTGCGGGGCCTTCGATTCCCGCGCAGTACGGCAGCTATCGGCTGCGCGCACTGTCCTTCGTGCCTCCGCTCGTGCCCGGAAGCGAGCGGCTCGTCGGAGCGGTTACGCATGACGGGCAGCTCAGCGTCACCATGCACTACGATGCCGAGCGCTCCGAGGAGATGCATGCCTGCTTCAACCGGGCTATTCAGACTCTGAAACGGCAGACGGTACATGGATAACCGCGAGGTACTGCGCCGATATTTCGGCCATTCTGAATTCCGTCCCGGTCAGGAGCAGCTGATCGATGCGCTGATCTCCGGGCGGGACGTTTGCGGCGTCATGCCGACGGGCGCCGGCAAGTCCATATGCTACCAGATTCCCGCGCTGCAGCTGCCCGGAATTACCGTTGTGATCTCGCCGCTGATCTCCCTCATGAAGGATCAGGTGGAGGCTCTGAACCAATGCGGTGTTCCTGCGGCCTTTCTCAACAGCTCCATGAGCAGCGCCGCCTTTCAGGAGACCCTGAGGGACGCACGCTACGGGGCGTATAAGCTCCTGTACGTCGCGCCCGAGCGGCTGCTGACGGACAGCTTCCTCAGCTTTTCCTCCATGATGCCCGTCTCCATGGTCGCCGTGGACGAGGCACACTGCGTATCCCAATGGGGGCAGGACTTCCGTCCGAGCTACCTGAAAATAGCGGAGTACATTCGCCGTCTTCCTGCGCGTCCGGCCGTCGCGGCTTTTACGGCAACGGCAACCAAAATCGTGCGCGAGGACGTGGTGCGGATCCTCGAGCTGCAGAATCCGCTGCTGATGGTAACCGGATTCGACCGGGAAAACCTGCGTTTTGAGACAAAAACCGTAAAGCCCAGCCGCAAATACGATGCCTGCAAGGCATTTCTCGGGCAGCATCAGGATGAAAGCGGCATCATCTACACAACCTCCCGCAAGACGACGGATGAGGTGGCCGCCCGGCTGATGGACGACGGCTACTCCGTGACGCGCTACCACGCCGGGCTTTCCGACGAGGAGCGGCGCCGCAATCAGGAGGATTTCATCAATGACCGGCGGCTGATTGTCGTTGCGACGAACGCCTTCGGCATGGGCATCGATAAATCCAACGTCCGTTTCGTACTGCACTATAATATGCCGCGCGATCTGGAAAGCTACTATCAGGAGGCGGGGCGTGCGGGGCGTGACGGTGAACCGTCCGTCTGCATGCTCTTCTACACGCCCGGAGACGTAAGCACCTGCAAATGGCTGATCGAGAACAGCGGAGAGAATGCCGAGCTGGATGACGACACGCGCGACCGCCTGCGCAAGCGGGATTTCATGCGTCTTGCGCGCATGAAGGACTACGCGACCACCTCCGGATGTCTGCGTGCGTATATTCTGCATTACTTCGGAGACGATGCCCCGGACAGCTGCGGAAACTGCTCCAACTGTCTGTCGGATTTCATCGTGAAGGATGCCACAATCGATGCCCAGAAGATTCTGTCGTGCATCTACCGGCTGCGTCAGCGCAATCAGACGGCGGGCATACCGCTGACGGCCTCCATCCTGCGCGGCAGCCGCAGCGCCCGCATGGAGGAGTATCACTACAACACGCTTTCGACCTACGGAATCATGCGGGATACGCCCCGCGCGGAGATTCGCCGCACAATCGAGGAGCTTGTGCGCCGCGGCTCCCTTGAGCAGACGCAGGATGCCTACCCCATTCTCCGGCTGAATGCCGCATCCATGGACATTCTGATGGGGCGAAAGACGTTTTCCATGAAGGTTCCGGCTCCTCCGCAGGAAACGTCCGTAAAGCCGATTACAACAGTACTGCTTCAGAAGCCGTCCTCGGAGCAGGATGCGATCTTCCGTCAGCTCAAGCTCCTGCGCGCGCTGATCGCACGGAAGGAGCATGTACCTCCGTACATGATTTTCTCCGACGCCACCCTGCATGCCATGGCGCAGCAGCTCCCCACCTCGCCGGAGGAGTTTCTCTCCATCCCCGGCGTCGGAGAGCACAAGCTCCGGCGCTACGGCGAGCGATTCCTGACGCTGATCCGCGTAACGATGGAAAAAGAGGACGGCTGATGAGGGGAAAATCCTCCGCCGTCCTCTTTTTTCCGTTCTCCCCGGAATATATCATGCTCCCTTCGGCAGGTCACCCTAGACCGGCTGAAGGGAGCATTTTACGCTTACCTAAAGCAATGAGCGTTCCCTCTTTATCGGGGATGGAGCATCCCGGCTCACAAGCGGAGGTCAATCCGCCATCATGTGGCGCAGCGTGGACTGGAAGTCCCACACGTCGAAGACGGACTGCAGCTCGCGCTCATTCTGCCGTGCGAAGGACAGAACATCCTCCAGTGCGGCATTTGCCCTGCTGCGGTTTCCCTCTGCGCGAAGCAGCAGCGCATGGGAAAGCAGCCGGCACAGCTCGGCGTGGTACTCCAGATACGCCCAGGACTGCCGGACGTTTTCGGGGTTGTCCTCGTTTTCGATGTTCTCCTCGATACAATCGCGGTATTCATCCAGAAGCTCCGGGATTCCGGACAGACGAAGTGCCGCCTCCGGGTCAACCGTCGGCTTCTCCCCGCGCAGATAGGACGGGTCAAAGGCATCCGACAGCCGCTCCAGATATTCCTGGGCGACGGGGCCGTCCTCTCCGAATGCCGCATCGAAGTAGTGATTCGCCACCTCACGGTACTCCGCATGCTCATCCCACAGCGCAGCGGCCATGGCGGTCATGCCGAGTCCCGTCGGGAAGAAGGCTCGCTGTGTCTGACAGCTCACCATGCCGTTCAGCCCGACCGAGTGGAGGCTCTGCATATCGCGGAACAGAATCTCCGCCATCCGGCAGTAGCCCGGATCCTTGTAATGATCCCACATGAAGTGGTAGTCAAAGTCGAAGCCGTCCCCGGGAAAGACCGTCTGCCAGCGGCGCAGCCAGGCCAGATTCTCCCCGACGGAGCGCGGGAAGCTGAGCCGATTGCGTACGTACGGCGGAAGCTGCGCCTCGTCAAAGGTCTCCGCATCCGCGATGGAGGACGAATAGGTGCGCGTGATCGGCGCAAACATCAGCGTAAAGCGGTCGGGATTGTGCAGCGTCTGGGTCTGCGGCGCCCACAGCAGGTCGACATAAATCAGAAAAACGATCTTCTGCGGGAGGCCCCGGGCGGAAAGCTCGGCATCCACTTCGTTGAGAAGCTGTACATACCAGTCGGACGGAAGCTTTTTGACGCATTCCGCGCATTCGCAGTGGTTGTTCGTTCCGTCGGCGAGCCAGAGATGAAGGTAGTCGATTTCGGGTGTCGCGGCGCAGTAGTCCGCAATGGCGCGGGCGATGCGGGCGCGTACTTCGGGACGCGAGTAACAGAGATTTGTGTTCAGCGGAACACCCTGCCACAGATCCCGAACGCCGGACACCTCGGCCAGAAAGCCGCGCTGCTCGTCCGTAAGATCATACTTTCTTTCGGAGTCCCACGATTCCCCCGGGATTCCGAATGGCTCGCAGGTCCAGCCGTGACCGGCTGCGTGGTACATCATGCCGCGCTTCTTGATCTGCGCGATGCTCTCGTCACGGAGTCCCCGAATCTCCTCCGAGGAAAGGGGCTCCGGGTCGATGAGCGCATTGTCCTGATGGGAATACCAGCGGTCGTAGAAGGTAAAGGGATTGTTGAACTGGTTGAAATAGGCATTCATCCCGAGCTTCGGCATCCAGTCGATTATGGCCCGAACATGCTCGCCGCTGACGGCACCCTCGATGCATATGCCGCGGTGGCGATAGGACGGAGTCTCGTCGACTGAGACATCGACGTCGCGGAGTGTGCGCTCGGGTATGATCTCGCCGTCCGCACCCGGGCGTACCCAGCTGCAGCCGAGCGCCCGCAGGAAGCGATATACGCCGAAGAGTACGCTGCGGGCATTGGAGCCGCGAATGGCGCCGGTTCCGTTCTGCACACGGATGCTGACGGCATCATCGTACCTGGGATCCGCTACCCGGGACGCGACATCCGGACAGACGCCGAGCCACAGCACGTCCCGAACGGATGCGCTGTACTCCGGGCAGCTCAGAATCGCAATCTCAAGCTCGTCATCCATCCTCTCCAGATATTTCTTCAGTTCCTCTGCCGCGAATGCGACGGTCTGGTCGCGTCCGGCCTTACAAATCTTCCAAAGCATGGTATCACGCCGCCTCCCCTTTATTCGTCAGTCAATTCAAAAAGCATATCTGTCCCGATGCCTTTTCGTGCATCAGAGCGCAGATGCGCTGTAATGCGCAAAAAATGTCGTATATGCGTTCCGATGCACTCTGCCAGGAATTTTCCTCAGTGTAAAGTATTTTTCTTGACATGGTGGAAGCGCCTGTAAAGATACCTTCTTTACATCATTGGAGTGCAAGGTTGATGGCTTCCCTCAGCGTATCGGCCGCGACAAGCGTCAGCCCCTCGGGCGGCTTGATTCCGATGCAGCAGCGGCGCGGCAGAATGCAGGAGGAAAAGCCCAGGCGGCGCACCTCGGAGAGGCGCTGAACGATGCCGGAGACGGTTCTCAGCTCGCCGGTGAGTCCGATCTCGCCGAAGGCCGCCATATCCTCGCGCAGCGGCTTGTCCGCAACGCTGGATGCGACGGCCAGCATGGCGGGCAGATCCGCCGCGGGCTCCGAAAGCTTCAGTCCCCCCGTTACGTTGATATAGGCATCGCAGCCGCCGACGTTGATTCCGGCGCGCTTTTCCAGCACGGCCAGAAGCAGCACGGCGCGGTTATAGTCAAAGCCAT
The DNA here is from genome assembly GCA_963630045.1 of Butyricicoccaceae bacterium. Taxonomy (GTDB): domain Bacteria; phylum Bacillota; class Clostridia; order Oscillospirales; family QAMX01; genus JAAZKA01. Next base: position 4,993 of record CAVGLF010000015.1, read on the forward strand.
CCGCTGTGCGGCGCGGATTTCCAAAGGAGCTCTGTGCAACAAGTGCCTGCACCTCTGCAAGAATCGGCCTGGAGCCCTCCAGAACGCAGGCGATGCAGCTTCCCGGCACATCCTTCGGGCGGCCGGAGAGGAGTGCCTGGGAAGGATTGGGTACCTCCAGCAGGCCGCGTGCCGACATTTCAAAGACGCCGATCTCATCCGTGGAGCCGTAGCGGTTCTTCACGGCGCGGATGATGCGGTAGCTCGCGTGGCGGTCTCCCTCGAAATAGAGCACGCAGTCCACCATATGCTCCAGGATTTTGGGTCCCGCGAGCGTGCCCTCCTTGGTCACATGTCCCACGACAAACACGGTCGCCCCCGAGGTCTTGGCGTACTGCATCAGCGTCAGCGCACATTCGCGGATCTGCGTGGCGCTGCCCGGGGCGGAGGCCGCCTCCGGCTTATAGACAGTCTGGATGGAATCGACGACGATGAAATCCGGCGTCAGACGGTTGATGGTCTCCATCACGTTGTCCATGCGCGTTTCGGCATGGATGAAGAGCGTATCGGAATCGATGGAGAGCCTCTGCGCGCGGAGCTTGATCTGACGCGAGGATTCCTCGCCCGTGACGTAGAGAACCCTTCCCCGGGTGCAGAGCGTTGCGCAGACCTGCAGCAGCAATGTGGACTTGCCGATTCCCGGCTCACCGCCTACGAGAATCATGGAGCCCAGCACCGTGCCCCCGCCCAGCACGCGATCCAGCTCCTCCATGCCGGTGGATGCCCTCAGCTCGTCGGTGGATTCGATTGCAGACAGAGGAGCGGCCTCCGTGCGGCGCACGGGCTCCGACAGCCCCCGCTTTACGGGAGCCGTCGGCTGCGCCTCCATTTCGACCAGCGTGTTCCAGCTTTTGCACGCCGGGCAGCGTCCGTACCATTTGGCGCTTTCGTTGCCGCACTCCGTGCAGACGAAGAGCGTATGTGACTTTGCCATATCAGCCTATTCGACCTATGTCGGTGCGGTAGTGGACGCCCTCGAAGCTGACCTCGCGCACGCCCGCGTAGGCGTGATCGAGCGCCTCCTCCAGCGTCCTGCCCCGCGCCGTGATGCCCAGGACTCGTCCTCCTGCCGTGACCATGTGACCGTCCTTCCACGCGGTTCCGGCATGGAAGGCCGCCGTATCCCGCGGAAGGCTTCCCAGCCCGTGAATCGGCAGCCCCTTTTCATAATGCCCCGGATATCCGCCGGATGCAAGCACTACGCAGGCGCAGGCCCCGTCGTACCAC
>CAVGLF010000015.1:6309-12795 GCA_963630045.1 Butyricicoccaceae bacterium
GCATTGTATTCGACAACACGCGGGCCTGTGGGCGTCATCATCAGCCCGAAATACAGAACGCCCTTGAAGGGACGTCCCTCTGCCTTCATGGCGCGGACGGTCGGCTCGATAATCGTCTGTTCCGTAATACGGGCAATCTCCGGCGTATAGGCGCGGGAGGGGCAGAAGGAGCCCATGCCTCCTGTATTCGGACCGCGGTTTCCATCGTATACAGGCTTGTGATCCTGCGCCGCGGGCATGGCGATCCAATGCTCTCCGTCGACGAAGCACAGTACGCTGGCCTCGACTCCGGTCATGTATTCCTCGATGACAACCCTGGCGCCTGCTGCACCGAAAGCGCCTCCGAAAGCGGCATCGGAGGCTTCCACCGCCTCCTCCACCGTCTGAGCCACGGTGACGCCCTTTCCCAGAGCCAGTCCGTCGGCCTTGATGACGATGGGCGCACCCTTCTCCCTGATATAGGCGCGAGCGGACGCTGCATCGTCGAAAACGGCATACTCCGCCGTCGGAATATGATACCTGCGCATGAGATCCTTGGCAAAGCTCTTGCTCGCCTCGATGATCGCGGCATTTTTATGCGGGCCGAACGCGCGGATGCCCACGGCCTCAAGCTCGTCCACGAGTCCCAGCGCCAGCGGATCGTCGGGCGCTACGAAGACGAGATCCGGCCTGTGCTCACGGGCAAAGGCAACGATGCCCGCAATATCGGTGGCCTTAAGCGGCACGCATTCCGCCAGGGACGCAATGCCTCCGTTTCCGGGTGCGCACCAGATATGGTCGACCTTGCGGCTCATGGCAAGCTTCCAGATAAGCGCATGCTCTCTGCCGCCTCCGCCGATAACGAGAATGTTCATTGACGATTTCTCCCCTTCCCAGAGCGTGGTTCTCAGTGATGGAACAGCCGAACGCCCGAAAATGCCATGGCAATTCCGTACTTGTTGCAGGTTTCAATGACGTTGTCGTCGCGAATCGAGCCGCCGGGCTGCGAAATATAGCATACGCCGGAGCGATGCGCGCGCTCGATGTTGTCGCCGAAGGGGAAGAATGCGTCGCTTCCGAGTGAAACGCCCGTCTGCGTGGCGATCCACGCAAGCCTCTCCTCGCGGGTGAAGGGCTCGGGACGCGAGGTGAAATATTTCTGCCATTCGCCCTCTGCCAGGACGTCGCCGCACTCATCGGAGATATAGAGATCGATGGTGTTGTCGCGCTCCGGGCGGCCCAGCGTATCGAGGAACGGAAGGCTGCGCACCTTCTCATGCTGACGCAGATACCAGTTGTCGGCCTTCTGACCCGCCAGACGGGTGCAGTGGATGCGGGACTGCTGACCCGCTCCGATGCCGATGGCCTGTCCGTCCTTGACGTAGCAGACGGAATTGGACTGGGTATACTTCAGCGTGATGAGACTGATGATCAGATCGCGCCGGGCAGCGTCCGGGATGGTCTTGTTCTCGGTCGGAATGTTTGCAAAGAGTGAATCGTCGAAGACCTGCTCATTGCGTCCCTGCTCAAAGGTGATGCCGTATACCTGCTTATGCTCCACGGGTTCGGGACGGTAGTCGGGATCGATCTGAATGACGTTGTAGCCGCCCTTGCGTTTGGCACGCAGGAGCTCGAGCGCATCCTCGTCATAGCCGGGTGCGATGACTCCGTCGGAGACTTCACGGGCAATCAGGCGGGCGGTGGAGCGGTCGCAGACATCGGACAGTGCGATGAAGTCCCCGAAGCTGGACATGCGGTCGGCACCGCGGGCGCGGGCATAGGCGCAGGCCAGGGGCGATAGCTTCTGCTTTTCCGGCACGAAGTAGATCTCGCGCAGCACGCTGTCCAGCGGCAGCCCGACGGCGGCGCCGGCGGGACTGACGTGCTTGAAGGAGGTGGCGGCGGGCAGCCCCGTTGCGGCCTTCAGCTCGCGGACAAGCTGGTAGCCGTTCAGCGCATCCAGAAAATTGATGTATCCCGGACGTCCGGACAGCACGGTCACGGGCAGCTCGGCACCATTTTCCATATAGATGCGAGCGGGCTTCTGATTCGGATTGCAGCCGTATTTCAAGGCAAGTTCCTGCATGATTTAACCCTCCTGATGCTTATTCTGAATGCGGGTCTCCGTCTGACCCGTCGCGAGGTCGATGGTGCGCGCGAACGCAGAGACGCGGTTGTCGGCGTTCAGTCCGCTCCACAGATCCCGCATGACGCAGTTGACGCAGGCATACGACGACGTGTCGATCAGCACGGGCTCCCCCGAGAAGGACGGAACGGGATTTCCGTCATGCGCATAGGTATGGATGATGCGCGCCTCTCCCGCCCGGGGAGATGCGTACTCAAAGAAGTATCGCAGGGGCGTCTCGTCCCCGCCGTTTTTCAGGATGCTGAGCTTATAGGACATGCTGCCGTTTTCGACGGTCAGAAGCCCGGAGATGCGCGGCGTCCAGATGGGCGGATCGGGCTCAAAGGTACGGGAGCGCAGGGCATCCTCGAAGGTTCTCCCCACAGCCAGCGCGTCATAGATCGTATCGGTCTGATCGCCGTTTGTGACGACCGTATGGTTCCCCAGGACGCGCACGGCGCGGTAGACATACAGAGAAGGATCCGGAAGCTTCGATTCGTCGAAGGCGCGCGTACGAAGTCCCTCTCCGTCCGGCTCAAAGACGCGGTTGCGGGAGCCCTGCGAGCGTCCCATGATGAAGTAGCAGAGGATGGCCTTTGCCCCGTCTGCCGAACGTCCGATGACCAGTCCGCGCCCAGGATAGGCGTTTGAACTCAGGTATTCCGAAAGCTTCATGCATTTTCCTCCTTGATGTGAACGATGCGTCCCTCCACCGTAAGGCGGTCCTCGCAGAACAGACGCACCGCCTGCGGCAGAATAATCCACTCGCATTCTTCCATAACCCGGCGCTGAAGCGTCTGGGGCGTGTCGTGCTCCCGAATCTCCGCAGCCTTCTGCAGGATGATGGGGCCGCCGTCCGTGACGGACGTGACGAAATGCACCGTGGCCCCCGTGACCTTTACGCCGTAGGCCAGCGCCTGCTCGTGGACATGCAGTCCATAGCAGCCTTCCCCGCAGAAGGACGGAATCAGCGCGGGATGCACGTTGATGGCGCGATTCTCAAACTCCTCAAAGAAGGAGGGACTGAGAATGACCATGAATCCCGCAAAGACGACGAGATCGATGCTCTCCCGCTTGAGCGCGTCGCAGAGAAGCCGTGTAAAGGTCTCCCTCTTTTTGCCCCGGCGCTCGATGACCCGGGTCGGAATGCCGGCGTTCTGCGCTCTCGTCAGCGCATACGCATCCGCGCAGGAGCTGATGACCAGGGAGAGCTCCCCCGAGGCAAGCTCCCCTCTTCCCTGAGCGTCAATCAGCGCCTGAAGATTCGTGCCGCCTCCGGATACCAGGACGGCGATTTTCTTTTTCGTCATACCAGCTCGATTCCGTGTCCTTCCACGATCTCGCCGATCACCCATGCCTGCTCGTCAAAGGAGGCAAGGAGCTCCAGCGCACGATCCGCGTCGGTTTTCGAGACGACAAAGGCCATGCCGATGCCCATGTTGAAGGTGTTGAACATATCGCGCTCGGATACGTCTCCGGTGCGTGCAATCAGATCGAAAATCGGAGGAATCGGAATCTGCGAACGCTCGATGCGGGCGCAGCAGGTATCCGGCAGCATGCGCGGGATGTTTTCATAGAAGCCGCCGCCCGTGATGTGGCTGATGGCCTTGACCGGCAGCTCCTTCTGCAGCGCAAGCATCGGACGCACATAGATGCGGGTGGGCGTGAGCAGCGTCTCTCCGACGGTGCCGCAGAGCTCCGGCACATGCGCCGCCAGAGCCTCCGGCGTGTCGCCCAGCACGCGGCGCACCAGCGAAAATCCGTTGGAGTGAACGCCGGATGAGGCGATTCCGATGACGACATCGCCCGCCGCTACGGTCGAGCCGTCGATGATGCGGTCATAGTCAACCAGACCGACGGAGAAGCCCGCCAGATCATACTCATCCTCGGGCATGAGTCCGGGATGCTCGGCGGTTTCTCCTCCGATGAGCGCGCATCCCGCCATACGGCAGCCGTCCGCCACTCCGGATACGATCTGGGCAATCTTTTCGGGCACATTCTTCCCGCAGGCGATGTAATCGAGAAAGAACATCGGCGCGGCGCCGGAACATACGATGTCATTGACGCACATGGCGACGCAGTCGATGCCGATCGTGTCGTGCTTATCCAGCACGAAGGCAATCTTGATCTTGGTGCCGACGCCGTCCGTGCCGGACACGGTAACGGGGCGCTTCATGCCGGCAAGCTGCGGCTCGAACAGGCCGCCGAAGCCGCCGATATCGCCCAGAACGCCCGGAATATAGGTCGAGCGAACCTTGTCCTTGAACAGGCGGATCGATTCGTAACCGGCGGTTACGTCCACGCCTGCATCCTTATATGCCTGGGAATGCGAGTCCATCGTCTTTTCCATCATTCTTCATCCTCAATCTGCCGATCGTATTTGTCGGGTTCTGTGGTTTCGGGTATTTTTGTGGCGTAATCGCCGGTGAAGCAGGCATCGCAGACGCCGACGTTGATTTCACGGGCAATTTTGTGCAGCGCATCGAGCGACAGGAAGGCCAGGCTGTCCGCGCCGGTGATCTTGCGCATATCCTCCAGCGTACGGTCGACGGCGATCAGCATCTTCCGATCCGGGACGTCCGTGCCGAAGTAGCAGGGATACAGGAAGGGCGGACTGGCAATGCGCATATGAACCTCCGCCGCACCCGCCTCGCGGAGCATGGAGACCAGATGAGCCGTCGTCGTTCCGCGCACGATGGAATCATCGACCATAACGACGCGCTTGCCGCGGACGGTCTCTGCCAGAACGTTGAGCTTGATCTTCACGGCGCGTTCGCGCTGTCCCTGAGTGGGCAGGATGAAGGTGCGGCCGATGTAGCGGTTCTTGATGAGACCCACGCCGTAGGGAATGCCGGAGCAGTGTGCATAGCCGATTGCTGCGGGAAGTCCGGAATCCGGAACGCCGATGACGACATCCGCACCCGTGGGAGACTCCAGCGCGAGATGCATGCCGGCGAGTCTGCGGAAGCGGTCGACGCTCATGCCGTCGATGACGCTGTCGGGACGGGCCGTGTAGACGTACTCGAACACGCACAGGGACTGGCGCGTGCCGTTATCCGGCGCCTGCATGGAGTGCAGTCCTTCGGCATTCACCCAGACGACCTCGCCGGGATTGACATCGCGGATGAACTCCGCGCCCACGGCGTCCAGTGCAACGCTTTCCGATGCGAAGACATACGAATCGCCGACGCGTCCGATGCACAGCGGACGATATCCGTTGCGGTCGCGGACGGCCAAAAGCTTGCGCGGACTCATGACGACCAGCGAGAAGGCTCCGGTCATGATATCCAGCAGCCGCGCAAGTGCCTCCTCGATGGAGCCGCACGTGCGGCGCTCCCGTGCGATCAGATTCGCAACGAGCTCCGCGTCCCCCTTTGTCTGGAAGACGACGCCCTCGCTCTGCAGCTTTACGCGCAGCTCATGGGCGTTGACAATGGCTCCGTTCTGGGAAACCGCTACGCAGCCCTTGGAGTGCTCGACGACAATGGGAAGTGCATGCTCGCGGTCCCGCGTATCGTTGGCGGCATAGCGGCAGTGTCCGATGGCAATCTGTCCGGGCAGTGCTGCAATCGCCTCGTCATCGAAGACCTCGGAGACAAGCCCCACGTTTTTGCGCACGCGGATGACGCCGCGATCCGAAACGGCAATGCCGCAGCTTTCCTGCCCGCGATGCTGCAGGGCAAAGAGTGCGTTGAACGTCTCTCCCGCGGGGGAAAAGCTGGCATTCGGCGCGGCATAAATGCCGAAAACGCCGCATTCCTCGTGAATTTTAGGCATGAGTGCTTTCCTTTCTTTTTACTCTTGCATATATAATGTGTTGAACAGCAGCTTATAGGTTCCGTCCGTCTGCGCACGGAACTGAGGAGAAAATGCGTACAGGACGGCCTCTCCCCGGCCGCAGCGTACCGTGATCATGCACGGACGTCCGGCCAGGAGCTCCTCTCCCGTCAAAAGACCGCTTTCCAGAACCTTTTCGCGCACGAAGCGTGCATCCGTCCGGTAAAGCTCCGGATGTACGCGCTCCGTAATCTCCAGAACAGGCGCCGTCATATGCATCACGAGCGCCTCACGCGGCATCCCTCGCGTATAGGGCGTATCCTCCGTGCGGATGCGGAGCGTGGAGCCGTGCGTACTGTACTCGGCGCGTGAAAGCCCCCGGGTGCGGTCGCGAAGCTTCAGCCCCAGCACGTCCGCGGCATACAAAACCGACTGATCCCACGCGACAAGCCTTCCCCCGTCGGATACAAAGCGGCGGACGGCCTCCTCCTGCTCAGAACCCATATGGACGCGGTACTCCTCCGGCACCATGGAGAAGTCGCCCTTTCCGCGCAGGAAATCGGTGCCGCAGGACGGCAGCAGAAGCACGTCGAGCTCCTCCAGAT
>CAVGLF010000015.1:12805-22964 GCA_963630045.1 Butyricicoccaceae bacterium
CCTCCAGATCCCGCACGATTGTCTTCGGCGTGACGGTGCTGTAGGAAAAGCCGTACTTCTCCAGAAGCAGTCTCGTATACCCCTCGTCCGCGCTGCCCGCGGTCAGCGTCTGGAAAATGCCGATGCGCGCCTGATGTACGGGATGCGCCTCCTCGGGATGCGTATCGAGATAGAAATCCCCGTTTTCCGTGCGATAGACGGACCGCCCCGATTTCAGCAGTGCATTGACCCGTCGGAAGCTGTCATTTTCACGCCCGGAGATGATATAGCGCGCGCCCGGAGCATGCGGGAAGCCCGTGAACTTCGTCACCCTTCCGCCGATCTCGTGATGTGCCTCCACAACGCGGACGCCCATGTATTCGGCGATGTTGTCGGTCATGACGTCGTATGCCTCAACGGAGCCGTCGGGGCGGCGCGTGTACTCATTCTTCGGATAATCGCTGCGTCCCAGAAGCGTCATGATGACGCCGTATTTGGGCTGCGCAAGCGGGACGATGACCGTTCCTGCCGGGAACTCGCCGTTCTCGCTCTGTACGGGTTCGTTCGCCGCATACAGCTCGATCCCCTGCTGTTCGAGAATCCCGACCAGCTTATCGGCGGCCGACGGATCCTGCTGGGACGGCGGGATGAGAAAAGCCTGTATGGGATTCTCCGCTCCGGCCTGCGTCTGCTGCAGTGCCTTCTGAATCATGCGCTGCAGAACCTCCGCACGATGATGCGCCATACAGGACAAAAGGCCCATTGCCGCGCTATACTGCTGGCGCACGATATCGGACAGATGCCAGGTACCGCCGTGCCATGGATTCGGGCAATGGGTATTCTCAATCGGATTATTCAGTTGATCCTCGTGGACATAGAGCGGCGTAGCCAGCCGCGCAGAGGCGCTCTCGGTCAGCATTCCGGCGATATTATGGCTGTTGACCATGTAATGGAATCCGAAATGGCCGCGGCAGGGGTAGGTCGAGTCGCTCACGACGCCCTTGATCCCCTCGGATTCCAGCCTCATGGCCATACTCGCCCCGTAAAAGGCCAGCTCCCTCCAGACAATCGGGCTGCAGTACGGGCGCACGGGGTTTTTATAGGGCACGAGAAAGAGCCGGTCGGCAAACTGTCCCTGATGATGGTGATCCTGATAGGCCTGCGGCATCCACTCGCGCAGCATGATCTGATTGACGCAGCGGGACTCCGCAAGATTTTCGAAAATGGCGTCCCGGTTGTTGGAGTGCCCCGCATAGTGATGCCACAAATACGGCAGACCGCTCCCCTCATACGGTGTGTCGAGGGTGCTTTCGTACCAGTCGGCCACCATATCCAGCCCATCGGGATTGAAGCAGGGAATCATGATGAAGATGCAGCTGTGCAGAATCTCCCGGATTTCGTCCGAGGTTCCCACGGCCAGATCATAGGCCAAAAGCGGTGCCATCTGAGCACCGCCGATTTCATCCGCATGAAGGCTCATGGACTGCATGCAGACGGCACGTCCGTCCCGCACGAGTCCCGAGATTGTCTTGTCATCCAGTCCGCGCGGATCCGCCGCGAGCATGCTGATGCGGCGGTAGGATTCCAGATTGGACAGATTTTCAGGCGCACTGATGATCAGCTCGAGGAAGGGTCTGCCCAGAGTCGACTTTCCAACCTCGATGCAGCGTACGCGGTTGGATTCCTCTGCCAGCATCCGATAGAAGGCGCAGAGCCTGTCCCAGTGGATGATGTGACGATCACTTCCGGGCATAAAACCAAAAAAAGCGGTCGGTGACTGCATGAGGCTCAAAAAACCATCCTTTCGTCAAAGTACAAAGGGCTATCGCCCCGGCTTATTGCGAATGAAAGGAGAAATAAGCGTTACTGTGCGTACTCTGCGGAGACCTCGCGATCCTTTTCCGCGATTTTCTGCGCCATTTCGGCTTTATAGGCCGCAAACTTCCCGGCAAGTTCCTCATCGGACAGCGCCAGAATCTGAACGGCAAACAGCGCCGCATTGTCCGCACCGTCGATGGCCATGCAGGCAACCGGGATGCCGCGGGGCATCTGTACCGTGGACAGCAGGCTGTCCAGCCCGTCCATGGTAGAGGATTTGATCGGCACCGCGATCACAGGCAGCGTCGTATGGGCAGCCAGAACGCCGGCCAGATGCGCAGCCTTGCCCGCAGCGGCGATGATGACGCCTGCGCCGTCGTCCGCGGCAGAGGACGCGATGGAAGCCGCCAGCTCGGGGGAACGATGTGCCGAGGCAATGCGGACGTCAAAAGGAACGCCAAACGCACGCAGCTGCCGCACGGCTCCCTGCATGGTCGGAAGATCGGAATCGGAACCCATGATGATGATGACCTTTTTCATAAAATACAAGCTCCTTTCAGACCGTGGGTACCCTCCTATTGTAGCGTATTTTCAGTCCAGATGCAAGAGCCGAAAAAATTTTCTCACAAAAACGCAAATTCCCTCTTGCAATTCAGGTTGGACTGTGCTATAATACATAATCGTTCGAGGAAAACAAAGACACGCGCTTGTAGCTCAGCTGGATAGAGTGACTGGCTACGAACCAGTAGGTCGGGGGTTCGAGTCCCTCCAAGCGCGCCAGAGCAAGAGAGGTTTTCCCCCTGTTTTTTCGAGAGGGCGGTCGAGCCTCTCCTGTTTTTTTGTGCTCCCGGACTTTTTTTAAGATTCCTCTCTCTCCGCTCGCGGGGACAGGCCTCCGGCGAGCCTTCATGAATGCATAAAAGCGGCGGATGACGTTTTTTTCGAGTCATCCGCCGCTTTTATATTGGCGTATTCTCTGCAGAGAGGCGCAAATCGGAGCAGGATCAGCCTCTCCCCTTTTTTCCCGCGTGATTCAATCCCCCAGAATCCGTTTCGAGCTTTCCTCATCCAGCTCCGTAACGTCCCGCAGCTTGGAGCGGATGACGCGTGTACGAACACCGACAAGCCGGTCAAGCTCCTGGTTGGCCTGCTCCAGCCTCTTCTGCGTGGACTCCAGCACGTCGCCGAAGCGGTCGAACTCGGTCTTGACCGCGCCCAGCACACTCCAGACCTCGGAGGTACGCTTCTGAATGGCCAGCGTGCGGAAGCCCATCTGCAGCGCATTCAGCAGGGCGGCCAGTGTCGTGGGACCCGCCAGCGTGATGCGGTACTCCCGCTGAAGGATCTCGACTAAGCCCAGCCGCACGGCTTCGGCGTACAGTCCCTCGAAGGGCAGGAAGAGAATGCCGAACTCCGTCGTAGCGGGCGGGTCGATATACTTGTCATGTATGTCGCGGGCAAAGGCGCGTATGGCGCGCGTGAGCTGGACGGAGGCCGCCTCCACTGCGGCGCGGTCGGCCGATTCATAGGCCGCCTGCAGCGCCGCATAGGTATCCCCGGGAAACTTGGAATCGATGGGCAGGTATACGGAGCCTCCGTCCGCTCCGGGGAGCTTTACGGCAAATTCAACCGGCATGCCGGAGCCCCTCCGTGTGACGACGTTGGTCTCGTACTGCTCCGGAGCCAGGATTTCCTCGAGAATCGCGCCGAGCTGGACCTCACCCAGGATGCCGCGTGTCTTGACGTTGGACAGCACCTTTTTCAGATCGCCTACGCCCGCCGCCAGCGTCTGCATCTCGCCCAAGCCTCGATACACCTGCTCCAGCCGTTCATTGACCGTCTGAAAGCTCTGCGCAATTCTGGACTCCAGCGTCTGCTGAAGCTTTTCGTCAACGGTGGCTCGCATGTCGTCGAGCTTCTTTTCCGTATCCATCCGGATGGCATCAAGCCTCCGCTCCACCGTCTGCTGCATGGCCTCCATGCGGCGCTCGTTGGACGTCATCGCCGCCGCCATAGCATCCAGACGAACCGCCATGCTCTCGCCGGTCTGCCGCTGCGCCTCGGCCAGTGCCGCGCTCATGCGGCAGACGGAGTCCTGTGCATCCGCCGAAAGTCCCGCGGAAAGCCTGCGCTCCATATCGGCGAGGGTCGTGCGCATCTCCTCCCCGGCGCGGTGGGAGAAGACGCAGGCCAGCACGGCCGCCGCAAGTGCCGCGGCACTCACCGCAAGCAGGATCCATTCCATCAGACAACCCCTCCGTACGCTTCACTCAGGACATCCCCGAGCTTTGCGTGAATCACAAGATCCGCGCGGCTGTCCATGGACGTCCGTGCAAGATTGATGAGAACAAGCCTGTGCCCGCGATAATAGTCAATCAGTCCGGCCGCGGGATACACAGCCAGAGACGTTCCCCCGACAATCAGGAGATCCGCTCTTCGTATGGCGTGCACGGCGCCGCGGAGCACATCCTCGTCCAGCCCTTCCTCATACAGGACGACATCGGGCTTGATGACTCCGCCGCATTTTTCGCATTTCGGAATCCCCTGCGTCTCCGAAACGGCCTCCAGTCCGTACCTGGCCCCGCAGTGTACGCAGGTGTTGCGCCACACGCTCCCGTGCAGCTCCCATACGGCCTCGGAGCCCGCCTTCTGATGCAGGCCGTCGATGTTCTGCGTCACGCAGGCCGCGAGATGTCCGTCCCGCTCCATCCGCGCCAGAATCCTGTGCGCCGCATTCGGCTGCGCATCCGGATAGAGCATGACGTTCCGGTAGAAATCGAAGAAATCCGCCGTCTTATGCTCAAAGAAGCTGTGACTCAGCATAATTTCTGCGGGATATGGATATTTTTTGCGGTATATGCCCGTGTCCGATCGGAAGTCCGGAATGCCGGACTCCGTCGATACGCCCGCTCCTCCGAAAAAGACGGCGCTTCGGGACTCCGCGATCCACTCCCTCAGTGTGTCGATCTGTGATGTCATGCTCATCCCTCCAGAAGAAATCTTCTCGCGGTCTGCGCCTCGAGCAGACTGCCCCGCCACAGAAGCTCCTCCGCAATGTCGAAATCGGCTCTGTGGTGGCAGCGACCCGTTCCCGGCGTGGCATACAGCCAGAAGCAGCCCGGGACTCTCGCCAGATACTCCGATACATCCTCGCTGACCATGATGGGCTGCTTCATCCATTCCACGGACTCCTCGCCGAAAAGCTCGCGTGCCGTGTCATGCGCCAGCTGAGTGCAGTGTGCATCGTTGATCGTGCAGAGGTACCCCTGGGAAAATTCCACCTCGCCCCGCGCGCGCATAGCCGCGCAGACGCCGCGGACAAGCTGCGTCATGCGCTCCTTCATGTATTCACGCGTTTCCTCGCTCACCACGCGCATGCCGCCCTTCATCGTGACGGTATCCGGGATGATGTTGTAGGTCACGCCGCCGTGAATGGAGCCGATGGTGCAGACAAAGGGATCTGCCGCCGCATGCTCCCGGCTGGCCAGCGTCTGCAGAGCCATGACCACCTGGGACGCTGCGACGATCGGATCGACTCCGTCTTCCGGACGCGCACCGTGGCCTCCTCTGCCCCGAATCGTGATGTCAAAGGGCGAAAATCCGGCCATTGAGGTACCCTCGCGGAAGGAAAACATGCCCGACGGAGCGTCCGTCAGATATCCGATGTGCATCCCGAATACGGCATCCACGCCGTCCAGCGCTCCGTCCTCAATCATTTTCCGCGCACCGCCCTGATTTTCCTCGGCGGGCTGAAACAGAAGCCTGACATGTCCGGGAAAGCTTTTATCCCCGCACAGGAGCGCCGCCGCTCCCAGAAGCTGCGCCATGTGCCCATCGTGCCCGCAGGCGTGCATGCATCCGTTGGTTGACGCAAAGGGAAGCCCGGTCTCCTCCCGGATGGGCAGCGCATCCATGTCTGCGCGGAGGGCAACGGTCTTCCCGTCCCCCGCGCCGTCGATCGTCGCGCAGAGCCCCGAGCCTCCGCACAGGCGTGTGACGCAAAGCCCCATCTTTCGCAGCTCCCGTTCCACATAGTCCGCCGTCTGGCCGAGATCATAGCCAACTCCGGGGATTCTGTGCAGATCGCGCCTCCACGCGATGACCCTGTCCGACAAAGTATGCTGATCCATAATCAGTTCTCCTCTTTGATACGAATCTTTCCCAGGACGGTGAAGCCGTCTTCCGTTTGGGCGTCTATGGGCATGGTGATGCAATTCCGTCTCTCAGTGTCATCCGTGATGCCGAAAAGCAGTCGATACTGTCCGGGAGCCATATTTTCGGGAAGCGTCACCTCCCCGTTCCAGATGGTGTCGCCGGGCAGCCAGTCGCGGATATCCGCATCCAGCCGCAGCGAATGGGTTTCGTGCTCGCCGACCAGCTTCAGCACAACCGGATAGCTCCGGTAGCAGGGTGCCACACCCGCGTTTTCCATCCAGAAGCCGAGCTTCAGCGTATCGCCGGCCTGCGCCTCTCCGGGATAATCGAAGGTGCGCAGCTGCAGACGGTATCCCATGCGCATGAGCCATGCGCGGACGCTCGACTCCCACGCCGGAGGTACGGGGGAGGATTTTGCATTGAAGGTGCTGATATGCCACTTCAGACTCTGCTGTGCGATATAATCGATGTCCCAGCCCTCATCCATCCAGTGCCACATGACCCAGCAGACCTCGAAGGAGACGGGTGCCTTTTTCCATACGTCCGCAATCGGCGCGATATGCTGCGGGTAGAAATGGAGCATATGCCAGTTCATGTCCCCCAGGCAGTCCGCGCGGAATCCAACGGGGCGCGTGAGATTGGCATACCGGATCAGCTCGGGCGCGTTGATGAGACCCAGAAGCGGCGTCCTCGAGAAGGAGGATGTATAGGTATCCACCAGCTGATGCTGACGCTCGAGCGGGAGATCGTGAATGCCGGCTCCCTCGCCCCATTGTCCGTACAGAGCCATGTCGACGCTGTCAAGTCTCGGATCGCCGTCGTATCGTTCGCCCAGAGCGCGGACGGCGCGCATGAAGCGGTCAAAGAACACGGGGCTTGTGGGATGAAATTCATCCATGAAGCCGCGATCCGGATCCCCGGAAAGTTTTCTGTACCAGTCCGGCGTGTCGGAGCGTTCGTCCGTCCCGTGCGGCGCAAGGCGAATCATCAGCGTCTGTCCTCGCGCATGAGCCGTTCTGAGTGCACGGTCGAAAAGCTCAAAGTCATATTTGCCGTCCTCAGGCTCAAAAAACCGCCAGTAAAGGCGAAAATAGGCGACCGTAGTATCGGGGAATTCGACATTGTGCCTGGTTCCCCGATCCGGCTGATATTCTATGGGAAATCCCTCCGTCCAGGAGCGCGATGCCGCCGGATTGAGCGTATCTCCGTTAAACCGTTGGAAGGTCTGGAATCCGATGTGGGGATTCTGTACAAGAATATTCTGCGGCATGAAGCGCGCGTTGGAATCCGGAACGACAATGGCCACCGGCGGTTCTCCTTTCTCTGTGCGGCTTTTTTCAATATGCCGGCAAAAGTCTGCTTATGTCCTTTTATACCATCTCATAAAGGAAGGGCAGAAAAGCCCCCTCAGGGGAAATTCCCCTTAAAGAACCCTCTGCCCTTTTTTCAGCCTGTTCAGTGACGTCCGGCGCCGCCGCCGCGGGAATGTCCGCCGCCGCCCATATGGCCTCCGCCTCCGCCGCCCGTGCGGCCTCCGCCGAAGCCTCCGCCGGGACGACCGCCGCCGCCCATATGACCGCCGCCGGGACGCGGGCCTCCGAAGCCTCCTCCGGGACGTCCTCCGCCCATAGGCCCTCCGGGACGGTTCATGCGCGGACCTCCGCCAAAGCCGCCGGGGCGCGGGCCTCCGAAGCCTCCGCCGGGGGGAGGGGGCGGCGGATTATGCCAGCCTCTGTAGCGGCGGCCGCCGCGGCCGATGGATGAGAGCAGAATGATGACGATAACCAGGATGATCAGAATCACAAAAAACACTCCTTTCACGAGGAACGATCCGATTTTTCCGATTATTCCGAAGATTGAAAGCTTCTGTGCCGGCGCGGGTTCCGTTTCGTAAACGGAATTTGTAACGTACGTGTCATCCGCGCCGCCGGTCTGTGCCAGCGAGGCGGTGAGCGTTACATTGTAATAGGACGCCAGGCGAGTGAATATCTCGTTCATGGTGGCAAGGACGCCCGCATCATAGTCGCCTGCCGCGAAATACGGCTCCATATACTCGTTGAGTATGGTCTTCAGGGTGCCTGATGTCAGGCAGTCCTCAAGTCCCGAGCCCTGAAGCATGTAGTAATCCTCCGCGCCCGTTACAACGAGCAGCAGCACGCCGTTGTTCTTTTCGGAATCGCCGATACCCCACTCGTTAAAAAGGTCGTAGGCATATTCGGAAATCTCGGCGGAGCCGATGAACTCCCGCGTGACCACGCAGACCTGCGCACCCGTCTGCTACTCAAGCGATTCGTTCTTCCACATGATTTCCTCCGTGGTGTTCTGCGACAGAACGCCCGCCTCGTCCAGTATATAGAAATCGTCGGACGGATCAGGGATGTCGGATGCCGCATAACAGAACGGAACCAGCGCAAGACAAAGCGCCAGCATGCAGAGTATGAATTTTCTTTTCAATGTCGTCCCCCTTGTTATATGTGTCCTCATGGCATACTGTCAGCGGAACAGCTCCAGCGGACGTATGCCGCCAAGTCCCGCAATGACGGATGTCGGAAATGTATCCAGAAGCGTATTGAACTCCTCCGCCCTGTCGTTATAGCCGTTGTGGCTGATGGTCAGGCTGCGTGAGGTCATTTCGGCGAGCTGACTCTCCGCCAGCCCGCGGTCGTGCTCCGAAAGCTCCTCTTCCTTCATCGCCGCGAAAAGCTCGTCCGCGGCAAATGTGAGCGCCGCATTCGCTTTTCCGGCCTCCTCTGCGGAGTCCGCGCTCTCCAGTGCCTCCAGCGTCCGGCGCATCTCCCGGATGGCCTCCGCGTCCTCGTCCATATAGCGGAGCGCTACGGTGACGAGATTGTACCCCGCCTCCGTACGGGCGTGGAGATCGTCCGCAATGCTGCCGTCATCGTCCGTGCCTTCATAGAAGTATCCGGCACACTCCCCGCGTGCCGCCCTCAGGGACCGTCCTCCTCCCAGGAGAATCGTTCCGAGGATGCAGAGCACGAGCACGATGACCGCAATGGTACGGTTATACAGAATCTTCATTTTTGTATCAGTCAAACCTCAAATTTTGTGCCGTCAGCTGCGCAGGGACAAAAGCTTCTGCTTGAGATCGTTTTCAATCTGCACCAGCTCCTGCTCGGCTGCACGGCGTTTGGTGCGTCCGTCCTCCTGAATCTTCATGACCTCATCCAGCGTGGAGATGAGGGACTGGTTGGTCGCCTTCAGCGTCTCGATATCCACGATGCCGCGCTCGGATTCCCGGGCGGTCTCGATGCTGCCGAGCTTTAACGCCTCCGCGTTGCGCTTTAACAGCTCATTGGTCATGTCGGAGACGGCCCGCTGTGCCTCCACCGCCCGGCGCGAGTTTTCCAGTCCCAGCATCAGAAGCATCTGGCTCTTCCACAGCGGAATGGTGTTGACGATGGTGGACTGGATTTTTTCCGCCATGAGCGTATCGTTGTTCTGCAGCAGCCGGATCTGGGGCGCCATCTGAATGGAGATGTTGCGCGTGAGCTCCAGATCGTAGAGCTTCTTTTCAAACCGCTCGGCGTAGTTGGCCAGATCGTTGGCCTTCTGCGCGTCCTCGGGCAGTCCGGACCGCTGCGCGCGCTCCTGCGCTTCCTTCAGAGTGGTTGCGCCAAACTCCTCCAGACGCTTCTTGCCCGCGAGGATGTACATGGTCAGCTCCTTGAAGTACGCCAGGTTCAGGTCGTACATCTTGTCCATGACGGCGATGTCCTTGAGGAGCGTGATCTGGTGTTCCTCAAGCATTCCTGCAATCTTTTCGACATTCGCCTCACAGCTGTCGTATCTGGCTCTTGCGGCGGCAATCTGTGTGTTGTTCCGACGGAACCATCCGCGGATGCCCTTCTTGTCCTCTTCCTCGATGTTGAAGCCGCGGAGCTGCACGATGAGATCCGTCATCATGTCGCCGACCTCGCCCAGATCCTTGGTCTTGACCTTTTCCAGTGCGGTGTCGGAGAAGCTCGCAAGCTTCTTCTGCGCAGCGGCTCCGTAGGACAGCACCTGGTTGGAATCCGTGATGTTGATCTTCGAGGCGAATTCCGTGACGGTCGCCTGCTCCTCGGGCGTCAGCCGTTCAAGCTCGCTTACGGCTTCCTGTACGGCGGCCTTCTCCTCCTCCAGCGTCAAAGCCTTCAGCTCCGGCGCCGCGTCTCCCTCGGGCTCCAGCGTCAGTGTGGGGGTATAG
>CAVGLF010000016.1:0-22945 GCA_963630045.1 Butyricicoccaceae bacterium
GTGATGTGATTCTTGCCCTTCATGCGCTCCTCGAGCGTATGCCGGTCCACAAAGCGCACCGCATCCTCGCGGCTCCAGTCCGCCGTGATGCCGCGCATGACGCGCTCCGCCGTGATGTCATAATTCCAGGTATCGGGGTCGGTTCGGGGCAGGGACAGCTTTTCAATGGTCGGTGTGGTTTTGATGACCGTGTAGGTATTGTTCACCACATCGATGCGATGCATGGAGAAGAAAATGCTGGAGATGGCGTCATACGCGCTGAGAAGACCCTCCTCGCGCTTTTTCTCACCGATATCAACGATATCGTCGGCGATTCTGAACGCCGCCAGAATCGCGGGCTCCTCGTCCTTTCCGGAGGTGCAGTAGAAGCGCGCCACGCATCGATGGACGCTTCCGTCCCCGTTCGTGACGCGGAAGCTGTATTCCAGCCGGTCCCGTCCGCCGCGCAGCTTCTCCATGACGTTTTCGGTCCTGAGCGCCTCGCGGACGTCCTCCCTGTCCTCGACATATACGCGCTGCCCGATATAGGCGGCCAGAAGGGCGGAATACGACATGCTCCGGGCACCTTCGGGGATGCCCGGCGTCACATAGCCCTGCAGCTTGACGATATCGATGGTGTCCGTCACGGGATGCACGACATACACATTCAGATATTCATTTCTCAGCAATGCGAGCAGCTGCGCATATTCCGGCATGGTTCATTCGTCTCCTGTCCCGTTTCAAAAGAATGGAGTTTATTATAGCACATGGCTCCGGTGTCATCAAGCCGTTTTTTCCCTCGGGGGAGTTTTTGATTCGCTGCTTCGCCCCGGCATCCCGCCCGTGACACGGGGCTTACCGGGATATCGGGGCGGGATTTATGCCTTCTCCCCGTCCGCAAAGACGGAATCGAGCACCTTCGCGATTTCCTTCATATGGATGGGCTTTACGATATGTCCGTTCATGCCCGCCTCAAGGGATTTCTTCCTGTCCTCCTCAAAGGCATTCGCCGTCATGGCGACGATGGGGATGTTCGCCTTTCGGTTGTTCGGAAGGGTGCGGATTTCGCGCGTGGCGGTGTAGCCGTCCATCCTCGGCATCTGGATGTCCATGAAGATCAGGTCATAGCGATCCTCCCCGGCCGCAGACATGATGTCCACAGCCTCCATGCCGTCCTCCGCCGTATCGACCTCCAGCCCCGCGCTCTCCAGAAGAGACGTGGCGATCTCGCGGTTGAGCTCGTTGTCCTCCACCAGAAGGACGCGCCGTCCGCTGTAGTCGTACTGCTCCGCCCCGGAGCTCTGCTCCCGCTCTTCCCCGCTTCCGTCCTGCCGGGTCAGCACGCTTCTCAGCTCGGACATGAACAGGGGCTTTGAGACGAAGGCCGTGACACCCGCCTCGCGCGCCTCGTTTTCGATCTGCGACCAGTCGTAGGCGGTGAGCACGATGATCGGAATCTCGCTGCCGACGACCCGCCGGATGCGGCGCACGACCTCGATGCCGTTCATGTCCGGCATCAGGTAATCGATGATGAAGACCCGGTACTCGTCGTTCATCTCCGCGGCATCCTGCGCACGGATGACGGCCTCACGCCCCGAGGACGTCCAGTCCGGGCGCATCTGAATCTCGCGCAGCATCTTGCTCACGCTGCGGCAGGTATCCAGGTCGTCGTCCACGACCAGCGCACGGGCGCCCACAAGCTCCCCTATCGGTCTCGCCTTCGCCGACCCTCCGGCAGGCCGGAGCTTCAGCGTTACCGTGAATTTCGAGCCTCGCCCGGGCTCGCTCTGGACGGTGATCGTGCCGCCCATCATGTCCACGATGTTCTTCGTGATGGCCATCCCAAGCCCCGAGCCCTGGATGCCGCTGACGGAGCTGCTGCGCTCACGGACGAAGCTTTCGAAGAGATGCTCCCGGAACTCCTTCGACATGCCGATGCCGTTGTCCTTCACGGAGAACTCATAGGTGCTGTACTGCTCCCCGGCTCCGGGTATTTCGCGGAGCCGGATGATGATGTCGCCGCCGGACTGGGTGTACTTGACGGCATTGCCCACGATGTTGATCATCACCTGATTCAGCCGCAGCCTGTCCGTGATCACGTCCTCATGCACGATGTCCTGCGTGTCGATATACAGGTTCTGATTCTTGGCATTCACAAGCCCCAGAACCATCGTGCGCAGGTCATGCAGCAGATCCGGAATATGCACGGGCTTCTCGTCGAGCTTTACCGTCCCGCTCTCGATGCGGCTCATGTCCAGAATATCGTTGATCAGATTCAGAAGATGCGTTCCGGATGTGCTGATTTTTGCCAGATAGTCCTGCACCAGCGCGCGGTCGTCGATATGAGCCTGCGCCAGCGCGGTGAAGCCGATGATGGCATTCATCGGCGTACGGATGTCGTGGGACATGCTGCTTAAAAAGGTGGATTTCGCGCGGTTCGCATGCTCCGCGGCGTCCAGCGCGTCCTTCAGCGCCCTCTCCCGGCGAATGTCCTCGCGCACGATGTCGTCCACGTCATAGTGATAGCCGCGCAGCAGGTAGCCGTCCGGGAGCTTGACCGATGTGCCTCCGCAGCGCACGTAGCGTTCGCCCAGCTCGGGATGAATCCACAGGTAGGTGTTCTCATCCTTCGCCGTCTTCATGCGCTCCACGCTGTCCAGCACGGACTGCAGAGCCTCGGGCTTGATGCGGTCAAACCATGCGTGGTAGATTTCCTCGGGAGAGAGATCCGTCCTGCCCTCGATGCCCAGAAGCTCCATCATGCGCGCGTCCGCCAGCATGCGCGGCGGCTTTCCCTCCGGAAGCTCGATGCGCCATGTACCCATATCGGAGGACGCGATGATGGCCTGCATGGTTTCCAGCTCTTCCTTCCTGCGATCCTCCTCCTTGCGCTGCGCGGTGATGTCGGAGCCGCAGATTACGGCGCAGGTGCCGGCCTCATTGGCCTTGATGAAGCGGAATCTGCAGCAGCGCGCATCGCCGAAGGAGATGTCCGTGAAGGTCTCCTCAAAGCTGTCCTCCGTCCTGAAGCGCTTCATGACGTACTCCGGAGACACGGCGCGGCGCATGCGCACCCGGTCCTCCTCCGCTATGTCATTCATGATATAGGCGCCCATGTCCCGGGAGTAGCTGTGCGTTGCGCCGTACTTCGGGCTGTAGTCGCTGTTTGTCTTATAGGTACGCATGTAATCGGAGGCAAAGTCCACATAGTACAGCGTCACATACTGCTCGCAGAGCAGACTCAGGACAATGTGCGATTCTTCCTCCTCCCGGGTACTGCGGCCGGCATCGATCCTCGAGCTGAAGATCATCGAGACCACGAACTGCACGAGGCTGAGTGACTGGTTTATGCTCGGGTTGTCCACGCCCAGAAAGGCCGTCACCTGCCCCTTTATGAGCAGGGGCTCGAAGATCAGGCTGCGGATATTCTGGGGCAGAAGCACCCGGTACATCGCGCTGTCCGGATCCAGCTCCGTCTCGATATCCCTCAGCGCAAAGCCGCCCTTCTTAAGCGCCGCCAGCAGATCCTCCATTCCCTCAAGTGAAACGGATTGGAGATTGTCGATCTGCGGCTCCACACCCTCGGCGCACCACTCGTGCGTGTTGACTGCCACGCCGTTTTCCTCGTCAATGCGGAAGATATAGGCTCTGTCGGCCTGATAGAACATTCCGAGTGCCTCAAGAATATCGTCAACGCTGAAAACGCCGGAATCATTGAGGAATTTCTTCAGATACTCCTCCCGCTCCAGCTGTGCAGTGTTCAGATCCCTCGCCATGACTCGTGTCCTCCCGTGAGTATTTTCATATTCAGTCAGGGGAAATACCCGCAATATCCCACATTCGATTGTATCAGATTCCCGCGGAATTTTCAAGTATTTTCAAGTGTTTTTAAGTCTTCCCTTCCCCGCCGGACATGCGCCCGCCGCCGCAAGCCCGTGCCTCGCGGCGGCAAAAAAGGGACGTATGCCCCCAAAAAAGCATACGTCCCTTTGTCTTTCACTTGGCGCGCACGGCCCGTTGGCTGTCTTCAGCGCTTCAGGAGAACCTCCTCTTCATAGCGCATGACCTGATCAAACCAGGCGCGGTCGGAGGCGACGCCGCACTCCGCGCAGTAGCGGTTCCAGATATCGGCAAACGGCAGCATCTTCACTTCCTCCTGCATCATCAGAAGCTCCGTGAAGCGTCCGGCGTCCTGGAGCTTTTTCAGCTGCTCATGCGGCAGGCAGAGCGCCCAGAGCAGCGCCTTCTGCCAGCTGCGGAAGCCGATGATCCACGCGCAGATGCGGTTGACGCTCGCGTCGAAGTAGTCCAGCGCCATATAGACGCGATCCAGCGCATCGCAGCGGACGATCTCCTTGGCCATCTCGCGCATCTCGTCCTCAAAGACCAGCACATGGTCGGAGTCCCAGCGGATGCCGCGCGTAATGTGCAGCGCGATCTCCGGGAAGAACGTCAGAAGCGCCGGAATCTTGTCGGAGACGACCTCGGTCGGGTGATAATGCCCGTTGTCCATCAGCGGCAGGCAGCCCTCGTGCGTCGCGGCGAAGGACAGCGCAAACTCCGCGGAGCCGGCCGTATACGCCTCCACGCCGATGCCGAAGACCTTGGACTCCACGGTGACCTTCACAAGGCTGCGGTCAAAGGGCTCCTCCAGAATCTCCTCCAGGGATTTCTTATAGCGCATGCGCGGTCCCATGCGGTCGGCCGGAACGTCCTTGAAGCCGTCGCCGATCCAGATATTCATGACGCAGGGCACGCCGGTCTCCCGCGCGAAGTACTCCGAGATGCGGATGCAGGCGCGTCCGTGCGCGACCCAGAAGGCGCGAACCTCCTCGTCGGGGCTGCAGAGCGTCAGTCCGTCCTTCACCATCGGGTGGGAGAAGAAGGTGGGGTTGAAGTCAATGCCCAGGTTATGCGCCTTCGCAAACTCAACCCATGGGGCAAAGTGCCGGGGCTCGATTTTGTCGCGATCCACAAAGCCGTCCGAACCGAAGATGGCATAGCAGGCGTGCAGATTCAGCTTCTTCTTGCCGGGGCACAGCGACATGGCCAGATCCATGTCGTCCATGAGCTGCTCCGGGGTGCGGGCGCGTCCGGGATAGTTGCCCGTGGTCTGGATGCCTCCGCTGAGCGGTCCGTCGTGGTCAAAGCCCAGAACGTCATCGCCCTGCCAGCAGTGCAGGGACAGCGGAAGCTCGCGCATGCGGCGGATGGCGGCATCCGTATCGATGCCGCAGGCGGCGTACATCGCCTTCGCGGATTCATATCGGTCACACATAGTCAAAAAATCAGCACTCCTTTTTTATGTGATGGGTGTCGGTTTCATCTCTGAAGGAAAAAAGCCCGCGCTCCCCGCCAGCGTGCGCTTTGCCCCCCTTCTCAAAAAAAGGGGACCGCAGGTGGCAAAAGGGGGCTCTCTCGCCTTCGTTTTCCAGTGTACCGGATGCCTGCGCGGAAAACAAGAGCGTATGCTGACCTTTTGAGTGTCCTTATCTGCTCTTTCGGTACTGATGCGGGGACATGCCGTAATGCGATCTGAAAATGCGGTGAAAGTAGCTTATATTGCCGTATCCGATGCTTTCCGCGACTTCAATCACCTTCATGGAGGTCGTTCTCAGGAGAAAAGCCGCCTGAATCATGCGCCTGTTTTGCATAAGCTGCGTGAAGGTGCGTCCGGTTGAACGGTGAATGGCGCGGCACAGAAAGCTCGGGTCATAGCTGAGCCTCTGCGCAAGCTCCCCCAGCGAGCCGTCCGCATAGTGCGCGTCGACATAGCGCAGCACCGACAGCGCCAGCTGCTGGCGCGAAAACTGCGGATCCGTCCGCAGCTCGTCGGTATGCTCGGACAGCTGCAGAAACAGCAGCCCCATGGTCAGCTCCGCAATGCTCCGGCGGTTGGACTGCGGCCGGGTCAGCGTCCAGATGAGGTTTTCCGCGAGATTCTGTATGGGCAGCACTCTGGACACGCGGAAGTGGAGATACCCCGTGCCCTCCGCGCCGCGCCGGAGGCAGTCCACGAGAAAGTCGCGCAGGGGATTTTCCTCCTCCCCCAGCATCCGGAGCGTCGAGTCGAAGAACGGCGGGAGGATGATGAAGTTGACGGCAACGTCCTCCTCCCCCGCGGGCAGAATCTCCTGGACGGCGGACTGATTCAGCAGCAGAAGCTCGCCTGCGTGCAGCTCGACCGTCGTGCCGTTCACGATATGCGTGGTTCGTCCGCTGCACATGTAGACCATCTCGACATAGTTATGCGTGTGCTGCGGAAAGTGAACAAAGCGGGTATGCGGCCTCAGCGTGATGAGCTTTCCCCGCTCCAGAAGAAGCCTTGCGTCAATCTCTGCGGAGTCCCCGTGCATGTAGAGGCTCCGGTCGATCCCGCCTCCGTCAAGCACCGCCCGCTCCTCGGGCGTGATGCCGCTCAAAAGACGCAGAAGCTCGCTGTCCATAAAAAAAGTCCTCTCCTGTAGCGCAAAGCCCTTTATTTCGTCAGGTTACGCCCTCCAGCGCACGGAAATCCGGGATAGCATCCTCGCCGGAGGAGGACATCTCCTGGATATAGCCGTCCAGCATGTCGTTGTCCGAAAGGAAATCCGTCACGCGGGCATACTCCCGCGCCGTCAGGCGGCGGTTGAGCGGAGGGAGCCCGACAGCCTTCGCATAGGGCGTGTACTGGGACATGACGGAATAGAGCACCGTGCCGGACGGGAAGTGATCCCGGCACCAGCGCAGCACCGCCAGCGAATCCGCCGAGTAGCCCGGAAGCACCAGATGCCGGATCATCACGCCGCGCTCAAGGATGCCGTCCTCCCGCATCCGAAAGGGTCCCGTCTGCCGCACCATCTCCGCAATGGCGGCGGTCGCCGTCTCAAAATAGTCCTCCGCGCCGGAGCATCGCGCGGCCAGCTTTCCCGAGCGGTACTTCAGATCGGGCAGGTAGACATCGATCTTACCCTCGAGCGCGCGCAGCGCTGTCACCGAGTCATAGCCGCCGGAGTTATAGACCACGGGACGTCCGAAGGGCTTTTCCAGAAGCTTTCCCAGAATATGCACGTAATGCGACGGGTTTACAAGGCTCACCGTGTCGCAGCCCTCCGCCGCGCGCTCCATACGCACCCGCAGCTCCTCCACGGTCAGCGTCCGTCCGAAGCCCTCGTGCGAAATCAGCTCGTTCTGGCAGAACACGCAGCCCAGTGCGCAGCCCGAAAAGAACACCGCCGCCGTGCCGTGCGTGCCGGAGATGCAGGGCTCCTCGCCGTAATGCGGTGCGATGCGCGCCACGCGCGGGAGCGTTCCCATTTTACAGAAGCCCTCGCCGCGGTCGGCGGTTCGGAGAGCCTGACAGCGGCGAGGACATTCGGAACAGATGAACGGCATACTCACCACGCCCTCGCCGCATCGCAGGAGAACATCGGATGGTATCCGTGCTCGACGCACCAGCGGCAGCCGGTCATGATGCGCTCGCGGAAGTCGGGCTTGTGCGCGGGATAGTCGGGGTAGAAGTACTGCTCGTGAATCATGATCTCGACATAGCCCTTTTTCGGGAAGCGGCGGGCACATTCCTCCAGCCGCTCGATGATGCCCCGGGGCTCATAGAGATTCAGCACAGCATCGATGCGGCCGAAGATCATGTCCTCGCCGTGATCCTTCCAGAAGCCGAACTCGCAGACGAGGTCGATTTCCTCCGGCGTCAGGTAGTAGCTGACGAAGGGTCTGCCGTTTTCCAGCTCCATATAGCCCATGAGCGTATGCACTCCGCGGCTGCGGATGGCGCGGATCGCCTGACGGTTCCCCGAGCCCCAGTGAATGGTCGTCGCATGCTCCAGGTCGTACCCCGCAAAGCGGCGCACCTCGGTGTTGATGCGGTCGTAGTCGTACTTCAGCTTGGCATAGGTCGTCTCCGAGTACGGTTCGTCCGGGAACTCCGTGTCCGCGTGGAAGGCCAGATGCAGCCAGTCGTGATTTGCAAGAAATTCCTCCCGGTAGCGGTCGGTCATCCCCGAGAGATCGAAGCCGCCGCGGCGGTCGGTGGTGCAGAAGAGGTTGAAGCGTACGCAGACGCCGTAGGCATCGTGCGCCTCCTTGTACACCGCAAGGTAGGGGTTGTCGAAGAGGGACGCGTAGTCGTTGTCCGTAAGATCCTGGAGCCACCAGATGTTGTCGTCGACGGACAGCGCAAAGCCGTGCGTCGCCTGCGGAATCCAGTAGATGCCCATTTTCACGGAGTCCCCGTCCGAATCGATCGCCTCGACGGTATTGCGGTACCCGTCGAGCTCCAGCGAGACGTGGTAGGCTCCGTTCCTCCACTCCGCCGGGCGGTTGTTGATGAAGATTTTCCGTCCCGGCTCCGCCGCAAGCGCGACGTCGATTGCCAGGGCGTCGCCGCGGCGCTCGCCTGCGGTATCGGTCAGCATCTGACCGTCACGAGGCGTGATAAACTGCATGGACATGGGGGATACCTCCTTTTCTTGCTTCAAAAACGGGAGAGCAGGCGGTATTACACCGCAAACAGATCATCGGAGGGGAATTCCGGCTCGCAGGTGACATTCAGCCCCAGCTTGCGCAGGGTGCGCGCATCGTCTCCCTCAAGCATGCAGGAGCTGTGCGCCTCGCAGCCGCGCAGCAGGTCGAGCTTCGACAGCGCGAGCTCGGCGGTGGGATTGGTCGCGGCGCAGATGGACAGAGTCATCAGCGTCTCGGACAGCGTGAGCGTGGGGTTCTTGGCATTCAGCCGATCCTTCTTCAGCTTCGTGATGGGCTCCAGGAAGACCGGCGACAGCAGATGCAGCTCATCCGCCAGCCCCGCCAGCGCCTTCACGGAATTGAGCACGCATCCGGAAGCCGCGCCCAGAAGACGGGAGGCCTTGCCCGTGATGACGCGTCCGTCGGGCAGCTGGATGGCAAGCGCGGGCGCTCCGGATTCCTCGGCTCTGCGGCAGGCGGGCTCGACCACGGCGCGGTCCTTCGGCGTCATGGACAGCTGCTTTAAGAGCATCTGAACACGCTGAGCCGTCTCCGCATCGCAGCGTCCGCACTTGTAGTCGCACAGGGCGTTATAGTACCGGCGCAGGATCTCCTGCTTTGCGGCCTCGCGGCAGACCTCGTCGTCCACGATGCCGTAGCCCGCCATGTTGACGCCCATATCCGTGGGCGAGCGGTAGAAGTGCGGGTTGCCGGTGATCTTGGTCAGGATGGTGTTGACGATCGGGAAGACCTCGATGTCGCGGTTGTAGTTGACGGTCGCCTCGCCGTAGGCCTCCAGATGGAAGGGATCGATCATGTTGACGTCCTTCAGGTCGGCGGTCGCGGCCTCGTAGGCCAGGTTCACGGGATGCTTCAGGGGGAGGTTCCAGATGGGGAAGGTCTCGAACTTGGCATAGCCGGCCTTGATGCCCCGGCGGCTCTCGTGATAGAGCTGCGAGAGGCAGGTCGCGAGCTTGCCGCTGCAGGGACCGGGCGCCGTCACAACGACGAGCGGGCGGGACGTTTCGATGTAGTCATTGATGCCGTAGCCCTGATCGGAGACGACGAAGTCGACGTCGTTGGGATAGCCGTGAATCGGGTAGTGCGCATAGGTGCGGATGCCGCGGCGCTCCAGCATCGTGCGGAAGGCACGGGCGGCAGGCTGCTCGGCGAACTGCGTCACGACGACGCTGTTGACATAGAGCCCCAGATCGCGGAAGGCATCGATGGTGCGCATCAGGTCGCGCTCGTAGGTGATGCCGAAGTCCGCGCGGATCTTGCTCTTCTCGATGTCTCCGGCGTTGATGCAGAAGACGATCTCCGCGGAATCCTTGAAGCTCTGCAGGAGCTTCACCTTCGCGCCCGCGTCGAAGCCGGGCAGCACGCGCGCCGCATGATAGTCGTCAAAAAGCTTGCCGCCGAATTCCAGGTAGAGCTTGTTGTGAAAAGCTTCAATTCGGCGGCGAATCTGTTCGGTCTGCTTCTGCATGTACAATGCGTTGTCAAATCCGATTTTTTCCATAAATCTTTACGTCTCCCCCTGTAAAGAGTAATCTTCAATCAAGGGATATTGTACCACCTCGGACACCTTGAATACAAGAGCGCATTTTGGCAAAATCCGCATTTCTTTTTCATCGATTTTGCACAATCTGCTTTTTCCCCCATTCTCAAAAGAGGGGGCATCGGTGCGCGGGGTGACCTGGGGGCAAAAGACGCGCGGAGTCCTCCCTCCCGCATTTTTTGTACATATGCAGACCGCATCCCGTCATGAGCCGCCAAAAAGCGGGCATACCATGACGGGATGCGGTCTGTAAAGTATAATTCTTTACAGGTTTGCACAACCTGTAAAGTGGTTTTCTTTACGGGCTTTGGGGCTTCTTGTTCCATTCCTTCACGTCCCGCAGTTCCTCGCAGAGGCGGACGTAGCTCTCGTGGCGGGATTTCGGGATGATGCCCGATTCCACGGCCTCGAGCACGGCGCAGCCTTCCTCGCGGATATGCAGGCAGCCGGGGTAGCGGCAGGCGTCGATATAGGGCGCCATCTCCCGGAAGCCGTGCTGGACGTCCTCGCGCAGAATCGGCTCCAGACGGCTGACATCGAAGGCGGAGAAGCCGGGCGTATCGGCCACGTACCCCCCTCCGGGCAGCGGATAGAGCTCCGTGCAGCGGGTGGTGTTTTTCCCCCGTCCGATGCGCCGGGACAGCTCCCCCACCTCGACGCCGCGGCCGGGGAGCATCTGCGAGAGGATGCTGGATTTTCCGACGCCGGAGTTTCCCGTCAGCGCGGAGATTCTTCCCGTCAGGAGCGCCTTCAGCTCATCGATCCCCTGCCCCGTCCGCGCCGAAAGGCTCAGCACGGGGATACCGGCCTTCCGGTAGATCTCCGCGTACTCCTCCCCCGGCTCCAGATCGGTCTTGTTGATGCAGAGCACGGGCGAGATGCCCTTGAACGCCGCCACGGCGAAGACGCGGTCAATCAGGTACAGCTCCGTCCTGGGCGGGGCGGCCGAGGCAATGACGACCAGCGCATCGAGATTCGCCGCCGCCGGGCGGATCAGGTAATTCTTCCGCGGCAGAAGCTCCTCTATGCAGTACGTCCCGTCCGGCTGCCCGGAGCAGCGCACGCGGTCGCCCGCGGTGAGCCGCACCCCATCGTGCCGGAATGCGCCTCTGGCGCGGCACTCCAGTCTTGCGTCCGCGGTATCGACGGTATAGAGTCCGCCGATGCCGCGGATGATCGTCCCTTCCGTCATCGTCATCAGTCAAACACCACGACCTGATCGGCGTAGAACACGCCGTCGAAATAGACCTGTGCCAGAATGGAGCCGTTGCCGCGCAGGGTGATGTTGATCATACCCAGGGATGTTTCGTACTCCTGCTCGTGGATGGTCTCGCCGCCGGATTTGACCGTGACAAGCACGCTCTTCCTGCGGTCGGACGGGAGCTTGACGGCCAGGACGTAGGAGCCCTTCACGTCTCCCTCCTGAGTCGCCGCCGTGCCCGTGGAGGCAGGCTCGCCCTCCGTCGGATCCGTCTCCGCGATGGCATGGCTTGCGATGTAGATATCGATGGAGGTCTTCTCCGGAACCTCGGAGTCCGGGGCTACGCTCTGATTGACGACCGTGCCCTCCTCTTCCTCGCTTTCCATCGGGATGACCTCGCCCAGCACGAGTCCTGCGGCCTGAAGCACACGCTCCGCGCGCGCCTCCGTCATGCCGGTCAGATCGGGTGCCTGCGTCATGACCTCATCGCGTCCGATGCTGATGTAGAGCGTCACGACCGAGCCCGGCGTGAGCTGGGACAGCGCCTCGGGGGACGTGCGGATGACGTTGCCCTCCTCGATGGTGTCGGAGACCTCATACTCGTTTGTGTACAGGAAGTCCAGACTCGAAAGCTGGAGCTGCGCATTGCGGTATTCAACGTTCGTCAGATCGGGCAGCATGACCTTTTTCGCGCCCAGACTGACGGTGACGTTGATGGCCGAGTCCGCCTTGATGGTGCGTCCCTCGGCGGGCGTCTGCGACATGATGACGCCCTCCTCGATCGTGGAGCTGTAGAGCGTTTCGGATTCCACGATGTTGTACATGCTGTAGTCGGAGCTTGACAGCACCTCCTGCAGCTTCTTGCCGACAAGCTGCGGTGCCTTGATCTCCTCGGACTCCATCTCCGACGAGGTGCCGAAGATCGTCGTAATGATGAAGGCGGCGCCGCCCAGGAAGATGGCTGCGGTCAGAATGGCCGTGACGATGTAGACGAAAATCGACGTGCGGTGCCTGGGCATATAGGGCTCGTAGTCGTCGTCCTCCTCATACCGGGGACCGGGAAAGCTCCGGCGGGTGCGGCGGCTTCCCGTCCCCTGCGTCCGCTTCTCAGGCTCAGGCTCGGGCGTTTTCGGCGGTGCGGGAATGGGCGCGGAGGCGCGGCGCACCTCCGACGTTGAAAACTTCTGCGTGTTTCCGGATGCCTCCTCCGAGGCCGGAGCCGCGGGAATGCTGTAGGGGAAGGTCACGGAGGGATCCTTCTGGAAGCGTTCGAAATCGCGGATGATCTCGGTCGCGGAGGCATAGCGGTTGTCGATATTCGCGGACATCGCATGCATGATGATCTGCTCGAGTCCCGCGGGAATCTCGGGATCGATCGCACGGGGCGGCGTCGGCACGGAGTTGATGTGCTGCAGCACGACGGCAACGGGCGTATCTCCCTCAAAGGGCAGGCGGCCGGTGATCATCTCATACATCATGATGCCGAAGGAGTAGATGTCGGAGCGGTTGTCGATCTGGCTGCCGCGCGCCTGCTCGGGGGAAACGTAGTGAACGGAGCCCAGTGCCTCGTCCGTCATGGTGACCTGCTGATTCTGGGCAAATCGGGCGATGCCGAAATCCGCGACCTTCAGCGAGCCGTCGCGCAGGATGATGATGTTCTGGGGCTTGATGTCCCGGTGAATGATGCCACGGTTGTGCGCGTGCTCCAGCGCCGCCGCAATCTGCGGCGCGAAGTGCATGAACTCGCTGACGGACAGCGCGCCCTTCTTGTCCATGTATTCCTTCAGGGTGATGCCCTCGACGAGCTCCATGACGATGTACTCGATGTTGTCCGTGCGGTTGACATCGTACACGGATACGATGTTGGGATGCTGGAGCTTGGCTACGGCCTGCGCCTCGGTGTGGAAGCGGCGGCGGAAATCCGCGTCGCTGGCAAACTCGTCCTTCAGAATCTTGATCGCCACATAGCGGTTCAGCAGACGGCATCTGGCGCGGTAGACGACCGCCATGCCGCCCGTTCCGATGACCTCGAGAATCTCATACCGGTTGTCCAGAAGAAGACCCAAATACTTGTCCAATTCCATGTCCCCTCCTCTTATGCGCGAAGCAGGAACGCCGTGATGTTGTCCTGCCCCCCGCCGTCGTTGGCCGCATCCACAAGGCTCCTTGCGCACGTCTCCGCGTCCGCGTGTTCCAGATAAATCGAATGAATGCTCGAGTCCTCGATCATCCCGGACAGGCCGTCCGAGCAGAGCAGCAGCATCTGCGGCTCCTCGAGCGTAAACGGATAGTAATCCGCGCGCACGCGCTCGTCCGTGCCGAGTGCGCGGGTGATGAGGTTGCGCCTGGGGTGGCGTCTGGCCTGCTCCTCGGTGATGCGTCCGCTGGCGACCATCTCCTCTACAACGGAGTGATCCCGTGTGATGCGGGCAATCCCGTCCGGGGAAAGCCTGTAGGCGCGGCTGTCGCCGATATTGGCGAGCATTCCGTGTCCCTCCTGGAAAAAGCCGCCCACAAGCGTCGTGCCCATGCCGCTGCAGCTCTCATCCGTCACGCTGCGCCGGTAGACCTCATAGTTGGCAAAGTTCACGGCATTCTGAAGCACGGACTGCGCGTAGCGATCCGAGACATGCGGCCTCAGGTGCTGCTTGACATGGTCGAGAAAGACTCCGGCTGCGATGGAGGAGGCCACGTTGCCTGCCTGTGCGCCGCCCATTCCGTCGCATACGACGAAAACGGCGCGATCCGCATCCAGCAGCTCATAGACGCAGGTATCCTGATTGTCCGCGCGCTTGAGTCCCACGTCCGATAAGCCAAAAATCTGCAAGTGAATCCTGACCTCCTTTTACTGTGTAACCGTCATCTGTTTTTTTCTGAGCTGTCCGCAGGCGGCATCGATATCCGCGCCCAGTCTGCGCCGCACGGTTGCGTTGATTCCCTCGGACTGCAGAATGGTCTGGAAGGTGCGCACCGCCTCGGGTGTCGAGGGCTTCAGGGGGCTTTCCTCGATGTCGTTCAGGCGGATCATATTGACATGGGAGCCCGTCCCGCGAAGGCGGCGTGCCAGCTCCCTGGCGCAGGCGGGCGTATCGTTGAAGCCCCGGATCATGATGTACTCATAGCTGACCCTGCGTCCCGTCGTCTCGAAATAGGCCGCGCAGGACCCAAGAAGCTCGTCCATGGAGTACGCCCGCGCCACGGGCATGATCTGACGCCGCAGCTCATCGTTCGGCGCGTGCAGGGACACGGACAGCGTGATCTGCAGATGCTCTCCCGCCAGCCTGTCGATCTGCGGGACGAGCCCGCTCGTGGACAGGGAGATGTTCCTCGCGCCGATGTTCAGCCCTCCCGGAGCCGAGACGAGCTTTAAAAAGCGCAGGACGTTGTCGTAGTTGTCCAGCGGCTCGCCCGTGCCCATGAGGACGATATGCGCGACGCGCTCGCCCGCATCCAGTCCCGCAAAGAGAATCTGATCCAGAATCTCCGCGGGGTGCAGGTTCCGCGCCAGTCCGTTTTTGGTCGATGCGCAGAAGACGCAGCCCATCCGGCAGCCGGCCTGTGTCGAAACGCAGACGCTGACTCCGTGCTCGTAATGCATGAGCACCGTTTCCACGCAGTTCCCGTCCGCAAGTCCCCACAGGTACTTGCGCGTGCCGTCGGAGGAAATCTGACGGCGCAGCATGGCGGGGCGGGAGATATGGTAGTGCTCGTCCAGCGCCTCGCGCATGGCGCGCGGGAGATCGGTCATCTCCGCGGCGCTTCCGACGCCGCGGTGCAGCCAGGCGAAGACCTGACGGGCGCGGTAGGCGGGGGCAATCTCCGGAAGAGCGGCAAGCTCCTCCACCGTATAGTCCTTTAAGTACGGCTTATCCACGGGCGTCTCCTCCTTCCGCGTTCTCCGCGCTCCGGCGCAGCCGCGCGATGAAGAAGCCGTCCGTCCCGTCCGTATCGGGATACAGCGTGCGCATGCCGTCACATGCCCCCGCCGCGGGCAGCGTGAAGGGCTCGGGCGAAAACTCCGCGTGTGCCGAAAGGAAGCGGCGCACGACCTCCTCGTTTTCACGGGGCAGAATCGTGCAGGTGGAGTACACCAGCACGCCGCCCGGACGGACATAGCGTCCGGCGTTTTCAAGGATGCGTCCCTGCAGCTCGGGCAGTGCCTCCGATTCGGACAGATCCTTATAGCGGATATCCGGTTTTTTGCGGATCACGCCGAGTCCCGAGCAGGGCACATCCGCCAGCACCCGGTCGAAGCGGTTTTCAAAGCGGCTCACGCGCACCGTCGCGTCGATGGGAACCGTTTCAATGATGCTCACGCCCAGCCGCCGCGCTCCGTCGTCGATGAGGGGCAGCTTTGTCTCATACAGATCGCAGGAGATGATGCGTCCGCGGTTCTGCATGCAGGCAGCCGCGGCACAGCTTTTTCCGCCGGGTGCCGCGCACATATCGAGGACCTCCTCGCCGGGCTGCGGATCGAGCGCCAGCACGTCGAGCTGGGACGCCGTGTCCTGCACGGTAAAGAGTCCCTGCGAAAAGCCCGGAAAGTCCGTCGGATTGCCGGATTTTTCGACCGTCACGGCACAGGGAAGCCCCTCGACCGGGGCAAGCTCCATCCCCTGCTCCCGCAGGATGCCGCACAGCGTCTCCGCGTCCCCGCGCAGCGTATTCAGCCGCAGCACCGTCGGCGCGGGGGCATTGTCGGCCTCGAGAAGGCTGCGTGTCCGCTCCGCACCGAAGGTATCGAGAAGCAGACGCACGAGCGGCTCGGGGTGGCTGAAGCGGACGGAAAGGCTGCGAACCCCGTCGTCTCCGGGCACTTCCGGCGCAGGTGAGGACGCAATCCGCCGCAGCACCGCATTCACGAATGAGGCCGCGCGGGGATTGGCAAGCCTGCGCGTCTGGCTCACCGCCTCGTTTACGGCGGCGGAGACGGGGATTTTATCGAGATACAGGATCTGATAGACGGCAATTCGGAGGATTTCCGTGACCTTCGGGGCGATTTTGTTCGGCTTCAGCGAGGACGCGGACGCGATGACGAAATCGAGGTACCCTCTCGTCTGCAGGACGCCGTAGGTCAGCTGCGTACACAGCGCCGCATCTCTGGGCGCAAGGCCGCGCGAGCGTATGGCGCGATCCAGTGCCTCGTCGGCCCATTCTCCGTGCCGGAGCGCCAGCAGCGCCTCGAGCGCGGCTTCACGGGCATCGGGAGCGGGCGCTGCCGTCCTCTTCCCCGCGTCTGCCGCCCTGCCTGCATTTGCAGACAGACGGGGCGCGGAGCCTCTTTCCGCGTTTTTGGCCGGAGCCCGGGAGCCTGCGGATTTTCGCTTTTCCAATGGAAGAAACCTCCGTACTTAAACGTTTGCCGCCGGGGTCATTCGAAGCGCTCGGGCGGCTTATGTCCGCGCAGATAATCGGCTGCGGGCGTCATACGCCGTCCGGCGGGCTGCAGCGCACCGATTTCCAGCGCCGCACCGTCTCCGCAGACGACGAGCATCGCTCCGTCCCGCACCAGCACGGTTCCGCACGGCGCATCCGAGCGGATCCCGGACGGACGGATGCCCGCCAGCTTCAGCACCGCGCCGTCCGCCGTCGTGAAGGAGCCCGGCCACGGCGTCATGCCGCGCGCCCGGTTGTAAAGAACTCCCGCCGGACGCGTCCAGTCCATCCGTCCGTCCTCGCGGGACAGCATGGGCGCGACCGTGACGAGCGATTCGTCCTGCGGAGTGCGGACAATCGTCCCCGCGGAAAGACCCTCCAGCGTGGCAATGAGCGTCTGCGCGCCCAGAACCATCAGACGGTCGTGGACGGTTTCGGCGGTGTCCTCCTGCGTGATGGGCGTGGAGGCAGACAGGAGCATGTCTCCGGCATCCATCTCGCGCGCCATGTACATGGTTGTAACGCCGGTCTCGGTGTCGCCGTTGATCACCGCCGCCTGGATCGGTCCCGCTCCGCGGTACCTCGGCAGCAGCGAGCCGTGCACGTTGATGCAGCCATACTTCGGAAATCTCAGCACATATCCCGGAAGGAGCTTTCCGTAGGCAACAACGACGATGCACTCCGGATTCGTCTCCTGCAGCAGCGGCAGGATGGCGCGGCTGCGCAGCGTTTCGGGCTGATGCACCGGCAGTCCCAGCCTCAGCGCGGCCTGCTTTACGGCGGAGTACGTCATCTTCATGCCCCGTCCCTGCGGACGATCCGGCTGAGTCAGAACGCCCACAACCTCATGCCCGCCTGAGCACAGCGCCTCCAGGGACGCGACCGCGAACTCCGGCGTGCCCATAAACAGAATTCTCATTTCAGAGGCTCTCCGTCTTCATCGATGTAGTAGGACACCTTATCCGTGAACAGAATGCCGTCCAGGTGATCGGTCTCATGGCAGACGATGCGCGCGACGTAATCCGTTGCAACGAAGGTGAAGGTCTTCCCGTAGCGATCCTGCGCCCGGCAGGTGACCTTCGTCGGTCTTTTGACTACGCCCCAGACGCCGGGAACGCTCAGGCAGCCCTCCTGCCCCTCAGCCTCGCCCTCTGCAGAGAGGATCACGGGATTGATGAGCTCCAGCGGCTGCTGCTTGGGCGGCTCGACGATGACGGCGCGGCGCAGCACGCCGACCTGCGGCGCGGCGATGCCCACGCCCTGGCTTTTATGCAGTGTCTGGAGCATATCGTCCAGCAGCGTATGAAGACGGATGTCGAATTCGGTCACTTCTCTGGAGTGCTTGGTCAGCGTCGGATCCCCGCGCTTCACGATATTGCGAATCGCCATTTTGGTTATCCTTCCTTTGCAAAAAAAGAGGTGTTTACAGCGTATCGGCATAGATGCTGATGCGCCGGCTCTGCGGATCGGCGGAAAAAAGCCGGAGCGTCTCGCCCGTAAATGCCCGTATGTTCTGCGCATCCGCGCAGCGGACGGTCAGCGTATAGCGGTAGCGGTTGTTGAGCTTGTGGATGGCCGCCGCGGCGGGTCCCAGGATATCGCCCTCCATGCGGCAGCGCTCCAGCGTCAGCCGGGCAATCTCGCGCAGACGCACGGCGGCGTTGTAGACGGCATCGTCCTCGCGCCCGGACAGGAAGAACTGCTCGAGCGTCACGAACGGAGGCTGGCGCAGGGCGCGGCGTACGGCAATCTCGCCGGAGTAAAAGCGCTCGTAGTCCTGCGCCGCGGCAGCCATCACAACATCGGACCGGGGTGCCGCAGTCTGAATCACCGCCGTGCCCGGACGGCTTCCGCGTCCCGAGCGTCCCGCGACCTGCGTGATGAGCGCGAACGTCTCCTCGGCACAGGTGTAATCGCTGCCGTACAGCGAAATATCGGCATCGATGATGCCGGAAAGGGTCACATTTTCGAAATCCAGCCCCTTCGCAACCATCTGGGTGCCGACCAGTACATCCGCCTCGCCGCGTCGGAAGGCGTCCAGAATATCCGCATGCGTATGACTCCCGCCCGTCGTGTCGGAGTCCATGCGCAGAACGCGCAGCTGCGGGAACCGCTCGGAAAGCTCGCGCTCCACGGCCTGTGTGCCGAAGCCGCGCTCCGCCAGCGCCGCCCGGTGGCAGGACGGGCAGATATCGGGCCTGCGGACGGAGTATCCGCACTGATGGCACATCAGCCGTCCGCTGGCAGCGTGGTAGGACAGGGACACGCTGCAGTTTCTGCAGCGGATGGGCTCGCCGCACTCCATGCAGATGAGCTCCCTGGCGCTGCCGCGGCGGTTCAGGAACAGGATCGCCTGCTCGCCGCGCTCATACGTCTCCTGGAGGCGGTTCAGAAGCTCATAGCCCATCGTGCCCGTGTAGCCGCGGCGGTACTCCGTCCGCAGATCCGCGACCACGGTCTCGGGCAGCTGCGCCTGGCCGTAGCGGTTCTTCAGAACGAAGCTCTTATAAACGCCGGTCTCGGCATAATAGGCGGAGCTGACGCTCGGGGTGGCGGAGCCCAGCACCAGAAGCGTATCCTTTCTGAAGCAGCGGTACTGCGCGGCCTCGCGCGCGTGATAGCGCGGCGCCTGCTCGGATTTGTAGGTATGCTCATGCTCCTCGTCGATGATGATCAGCCCGAGATTTACAACGGGCGCGAACACGGCGGAGCGCGTTCCGATGACCAGACGGCACTTTCCGCTGCGGATTTTCTGCCAGCTGTCGTAGCGGTCTCCGACGGACAGCGCGCTGTGCAGCACCGCGACCGTGGAGCCGAACTGACGGCAGAAGCGCTCCGCCAGCTGCGGCGTCAGCGCGATCTCCGGCACGAGCAGGATGACGCTCTCCCCGTCCGAGAGAACCTTCTCGATGAGCTTCATGTAGACCATCGTCTTGCCGCTGCCCGTCACGCCGCGCAGGAGCGCGGTCGCATAGCGGCACTCGCAGAAAAGCTCCTCCAGCCCCTTTTCCGCCGCCGTCTGCTCCTCGTTCAGGATGATCGGCTGCGGGTCAAACGGTGCGGACTGCTCAAGCAGCGACGTCTCCACGGACTCGCAGCACACCAGCCCCTTTTTCACAAGGTTCTGCACCACGGGGCTTCCGACGCCCGTATAGTAGGCGATCTCCTTTGCGGAGGCGCGGTCGGTCTGGCGCAGGAAGCGCACGACCTCCTTCTGCTGCACAGAGCGCAGCGGCACCTCCTCCGCCTCCGGCGCAAGGCTGTAAAGACGCGTCAGCTTCTCCGTCGCACGGGTGCGGACGGTCTCGTCCGAAACCAGAATGCCCCGGTTGATCAGGGTCGACACGAGCGCCTTCAGCGAGACATCCGGCATCAGGTTCCGAAGCCTTTTCAGAGAGGTCGCGCCCCTGCCCCCTCCTCCGTCCGCGGAGAAGATTTTCCGCACGGCGTCTTCGGAATCGGGAATCAGCACGGAGGCCGCCAGCGCCTCCTCCAGCGTCGCGCCCTCGGCCGGACGGAACTCGGACTCGACTCTGAACCAGTAGCCCGCGGGCAGCATCGCCCGGACGATCGTATACAGCGGGCAGAACACGCGGTTGCGCAGATGCACCGCCAGCCGCAGCAGCTCCTCATCGAGGACGGGCTTTGCGTCCAGCGCGGCCTGTATGCACTTCAGATTGCGTTCGACCTCCGTCTCCTGTACGGACAGGACGATCGCCTCAAGCCGCGCGTTCCCGCGTCCGAAGGGCACGAGAACCCTCATCCCGGGCGCAATCTGTCCGCGCAGCGGCTGCGGAATCGTATAGCTGTAGCGTTTATCCGCCGCAATGCCGGATACGTTTACGGCGACGCTGGCTGTCAAGACCTTCATGCTCGGGCATCCCTCTGTACGCTTATTTTACGGCATCCCCCGGGGGAGGATTCTCCCCACCCCTCGGAGAGCGCGCGCGCGAGAGTCTTTCTTCAGAGGATCTCCTGCGGCTGCTCCTCCTCCTGCTTCGGCGCGGCGTGCAGGACGCCGTTTGCGATCTCGTGCAGGGCCAGGGACACGGGCTTATCGTCCAGATAGATTTCCTCGCGCTCGGCATTTTCCGCGATATCGCGGGCGCGGGTCGCCGCAACATTGACGATCATATAGCGGTTGGGGATTTTGTCCATCAGCTCGGGAAGTGTGGGATTCATCATCATGGGAACAGTCATCCTTTCGGAATTTGGTTTATATCTTTTTAAAATAATGCCCGCTCTCCCGCATCAGCGGCGGCGTGCGTCATCCATGATTTTCGCAAGCTCGGCTGCGGCGTGCTCCGGCACGTCGTTTACGACGCGGAAGTCGAAGAGTGCGGCCTTTTCGGTTTCGGAGGCGGCCGTCCGGAGGCGCTTTTCGATTTTCTCCTCGCTTTCCGTCCCGCGTCCGCGCAGACGGCGCTCCAGCTCCTCCGGCGAGGGAGGCAGCAGGAAGACGAGGACGGCATCGGGACGGCGGGCGCGAACCTGCAG
This sequence comes from Butyricicoccaceae bacterium, assembly GCA_963630045.1. Taxonomy (GTDB): domain Bacteria; phylum Bacillota; class Clostridia; order Oscillospirales; family QAMX01; genus JAAZKA01. The sequence continues at coordinate 21,075 of CAVGLF010000016.1, forward strand.
CGCGCCCTGCACCTCGATTTCCAGGATCACGTCGCGTCCGGAGGCAAGTGCCTCATCCACGGGCGCGGCGGGCGTTCCGTAGTACTGTCCGACGTACTCCGCGTACTCCAGAAGGCGGTTCTGTGCGATCAGCTCGCGGAATTCCGGGACGCTCATGAAGTGGTAGGCGCCGCGCTCCGTCTCTCCCGGGCGCGGAGCGCGCGTGGTCGCGGACACGGAGCGGTAAAAATCCCGTCCGGAGGTCTCCAGCGCATCCAGGACGGTTCCCTTCCCCACTCCGGAGGGTCCCGTGAAAACAATCAGTGCACCGTGTTCACTCATTTTCATCGTCTCCGTCCCCGGCTTCAAGCTCCTGGCTCTCGTCCTCCGCGTCGTCGCGCTCATACAGGCGGTTTGCCACGGTCTCCGGCTGCAGTGCGGAAAGCACGACGTGATCGGAGTCCATGATGATGACCGCACGCGTGCGGCGTCCGTAGGTCGCATCGATGAGCGCGCCGCGATCCGTCGCCTCACGGATGATGCGCTTGATGGGCGCGGACTCCGGGCTGACGATTGCGACCAATCGGCCGGCGGATACCATGTTGCCGAATCCGATGTTGATTAATTTCATATATGCCTCCACAGCCTGTCTCTTATTCGAGATTCTGAACCTGTTCGCGGATCTTTTCGATTTCCGCCTTGATGTCGACAACCAGCCTCGTGATCTCCAGATCGGAGGCCTTGGAGCCGATGGTGTTGGCCTCGCGGTTGAATTCCTGGACGAGGAAGTCCAGCTTGCGTCCGATGGCCGTGTCGGAGGCGAGCATGCCGCGTGCCTGCGACAGATGGCTCTTCAGGCGCACAAGCTCCTCGTCGATGGCGATGCGGTCGGCGAAGACGGCAGTCTCCGTAATGACGCGCTGCTCGTCGTACTGAGCGCCCTCCAGAAGCTCCGTGATGCGGGCCTCCAGACGCGTGCGGTAGCTTTCCACCGTTCCCGGCGCGAGCTCCTCTATGCGGTTGACCATGCCCTCGATGGTGTCGCAGCGCGAGAGGATGTCGTCGCAGAGGCGGCGTCCCTCGCGGGCGCGCATCGCATCGAACTCGTCAAGCGCCTGCCCGGTCACGCTGAGCACATCGCGCGTAAGCTCCTCCGCATCCGCCTGACGCGCCACGACGCTGAATACCTCGGGGTAGCGTCCGATGTCGGTCACGGAGATGTCATCGCGCAGATGGTATTTTGCGCACATCTCGCGCATGCTTCCCAGATATGCCTCGAAGACGCGCGTGTTGCACTCGACTGTGACGTCATCGGAATGCGAGGTGTCGACGGTGACGAAGATGTCGAGCTTGCCTCTTGCGACTCTGGCCTGAGCGGCCTTTTTCACGGGATCCTCGAGGTAGCCGTACAGTCTGCCGGACTTGACGGTGCAGTCGAAGTACCGGTGATTGACGGCGCGGATTTCCACGGTGATGTCGCGCCCCTCGAAGGAGCCCTGTGCGCGGCCGTAGCCGGTCATACTGTTCATGATTTTTCGTTCAATCCTTTACCGCATGATTTTGGGTCTGATCTTAAACTGATAATAGCCGATGAGCCTGGTCAGGGCAATATCATAGAGAACGAAGGTAGCAAGGCAGAGAATCCAGATGATCCACAGCGCATACTCAAGCTGCCACTCCGGGAAGAAGAATCCCAGCACCAGCACAATGGCGGCCAGGGAGACATTCCCCGCCGCGAGCTTGACCGCCCAGCAGAGCACGGGACGGCGTATGCGCTCCGATGCGTATTTCACAACCGGGTAATGCCCGAAGAAGAGCACATAGAAGACCGCGGAGCTCTTGTCGGGGAGGAGCAGAACCGAGAGCACGGAAACGCAGGCATAGACCAGCAC
>CAVGLF010000017.1:0-22411 GCA_963630045.1 Butyricicoccaceae bacterium
TTTGGGGTAGGTTTTGGGGGTCGGGGGGTGCCCCGAACCCCCTTTTTTCGCGCTTACGCGGTTCTTTTCCGAAGCTGCCGTGTTTCGGGAGAGCTTTTGTAGGTCGGGTGTACCCGAACCCCCTTTTTTCGCCGTGTGTCCCCTCGACTGGGGCTGCCGTGTTCCCAAAAGGTCTTTTGTAGGTCGGGTGTACCCGAACCCCCCGCTTGCGCGGGAGCGCCCCCCCGGGGAGCTGCCGTGGGGGCGAAACGGGACTTGCGTTGTGACCTTTGACGTGATACAATAGGCGCATGAGCGGGAGAGCCGTATTCTGCCGGTCTCTCCCGCTTTTTTTGAAAAAAGGAGCGTTCCATGCCTGTCGATATCGGCGGTGTCCGCATTGACGGACGCACCGCACTTGCCCCCATGGCCGGAGTGACCGACCATGCCTACCGCCTGATCTGCCGCCGCTGCGGCGCACCCTATACCGTCACCGAAATGGTCAGCGCCAAGGGGCTGATCTTCGGTGACCGCAAGACGCGTGAGCTTCTGGACTGCTCGGGCGAGCGTCCCGCTGCGGCACAGATTTTCGGAGGCGATCCCTCGGATATCCGCCGCGCCGCGCCCCTCGCCGTCGAGGCCTCCGGCGCACAGATTCTCGATCTGAATATGGGCTGCCCCATGCCCAAGGTCACCTGCAACGGCGAGGGCTGCGCCCTCATGCGCGACCCCGATCGTGCGGAGGCCATCGTCCGCGCCGCCGTCGAGACGGCCGGCGTGCCGGTCACGGTCAAGTTCCGCCTCGGATGGGACTCCTTCACAGCCTCCGATTTCGCCCGCCGCTGCGAGGCCGCCGGAGCCTCCGCCGTCTGCGTCCATGGACGCACGCGCGAGCAGTACTACGCCGGTCAGGCCGACTGGGACGGCATCGCGCGTGTCGTGCAGGCCGTGCGCATCCCCGTCATCGCCTCGGGCGACGTCTTCGAGCCGGAGGATGCCGTGCGCATCCTCGACCGCACGGGCGCCGCACTGTGCATGATCGGACGCGGCAGCTACGGAAACCCGTGGATCTTCGCCCGCGCCGAGGCCGCTCTGCGCGGGGACGAGATTCCCCCGCTTCCGGACCTTCCCGAGCGCATCTCCCTCGCGCGGGAGCATATGGCGCTCGCCATTGCGGAAAAGGGCGAGCGGCGCGCCGTCCTGGAGTCCCGCCATCACGTGGCGTGGTACTGCAAGGGACTTCCCGGAGCCGCTGCAATGCGGGCGCGCATCAGCCGCCTGTCGACGGCGGACGAGATGAACGCGCTGCTCGATGATCTGCTCGTGCGCTACTCTTAATTTTTCCTTCCCGAAATCCCGGTGCATTTTCATTTTTTGCAATCTTGCGTCACAAATCAATACAGCAGGAGGTTTTTGGAATTCATGAACTACAAGCCCTTCGTAACCGGCGGATGCGTCGACTTCGAAAAGTATCACGTCTATCCGAAATCCGTGCGCCGGTCGGATGACTCCACCTTCTTCATGGCGAATGAAGGCTCTGCCGATGTCCTCGTCTGTGTCGGGAAAAGCGCCATGCCCGGCCGGACGCGCTGCGGCGTCACCGTGTCCCCCTGCGACCATGCCGCGGCCGAGTTCCTGCGCGCGGCCTTTCCCTTCACCGCGCCCGTTCCGGTGCTCTCCTATCCCCGCACTGTCGGTGTCGGAGACCGTCTGGGCATTGCGGGTCCCGGGCATACGCGCGTTTTCGAAAAGTACGATGCCCTGCCCGTCCTGTGCCAGCAGAGCATCCGCGAGCTGAATCTCACGCACCGCACCTATGAGGACGTGCTGGATTCCTCCACCTTCGCCGTGTTTCGCGAGGGCTTCACCCGCGGCTTCGGTGCCGACGGAGACCACCTGAAAAAGCCCGAGGATGTACGCTATGCGCTGGGGCTCGGCTTCACGATGATCACCCTCGACTGCTCCGAGCACATCCGCGGCGACGGAGGCAGTCTGTCCTGCCCCGAGTGCGAGGAGCGCTATCTGGGAAAAACCTTCGATGTCGGAGAGGGCGTCACGCTGACCTTCACGAAGGAGGAGCTCGGGAAAATCGTCTACATCTATGCGGATGCCATCGACTTCGCCGTCTCCATCTGGGACGAGTTCATGGCGAACGGAAAAAGCACAGCGGATTTCGAGATCTCCATCGATGAGACCGCCACGCCCACCACGCCCCTCCAGCACTTCTTCGTCGCGCAGGAGCTCACCCGCCGCGGCGTGAAGGTCGCGACCATCGCGCCTCGCTTCTGCGGGGAGTTCCAGAAGGGCGTCGACTACATCGGAGACCTCGATCAGTTCGCCCGTGAGATGAAGATTCACGCCCAGATCGCGCGTCACTTCGGCTATAAGATCTCCGTGCACTCCGGCTCCGACAAATTCTCCGTGTTCCCCTGCGTCGGGCGCGAAACGCGCGGGGTCTTCCACGTAAAGACCGCCGGCACCAACTGGCTCGAGGCCATGCGCGTCGTCGCAATGCACGATCCCGCGCTCTACCGCGAGATTCACGCCTTCGCCCTCACCGCCTTCCACGAGGCGACGGCGTACTACCACGTCACCACCGATCTCTCGAGGATTCCGGACATCGCCTCGCTGTCGGATGCGGAGCTTCCCGGGCTCTTTGAGCAGAACGACGCGCGTCAGCTCATCCACATCACCTACGGTCTCATCCTGTCGGACGAGCGCTTCCACGACAGACTCTATGCGTTCTGGCGTGAGCATGCGGAGGAGTACGCGTGCGCGGTCGCGGCGCACATCGGGCACCATCTGGAGCTCCTCGGAGTCCCCGAACGCGCGTAAGAGCTGCCGTCCCCCCAGTCATTTTTTCCCACGGCTCCGGATTCTTCTCCCTTCAAAAAAAGGGAGCTAATCCGGAGCTTTTTTCCTTTTTTGTGGCCGCAGGACGCTCCCGCAGGAAAAGCGGGGGGTTCGGGGGTACTCCCCCGACCATTAAAAGCCCTCGGGCACACGGCAGCCCCAGAAGGACGCTCCCGCGCGCGGGGGATGCGGGGACGGATGCAAAAAGCCCGGGCCTTCCTCCCTTTTTGGGGGTGGAAAGTCCGGGCTTATTTTTCCCTCAGGCCTTGCGCTGCTCTCAGGCCTTGGCCTTTCTGCTGCTGATTTTGTGAATCAGGAAGAGCGTGAGCGCCATGAGCGCTACCGCGATGGCGAGGTTGATCCACGCGTTCTGGATGAATCCCGCGAAGAGGTATCCCACAAAGCAGCATCCCGCGACGGTGCAGGCATAGGGGATCTGCGAGGAGACGTGGTTGATGTGGTGGCAGTCCGCGCCCGCGGAGGAGAGGATCGTGGTATCGGAGATCGGCGAGCAGTGGTCGCCGAAGACGGAGCCCGCAAGCGTCGCCGCTACGGTGATGATCATCAGAGTCGCGGAGAAGCCGGAGATCTGCTCGCCGATGCTCACGACGATCGGCACGAGGATGCCGAAGGTGCCCCACGCCGTGCCGGTGGCAAACGCCAGTCCGCAGGCGATGAGGAAGATCAGGCCGGGCAGAAGCTGCATGGGCATGGAGGACTGCGCCACAAGGCCGCCGACGAAGACGCCGGTGCCCAGATAGTCCGAGCCGCAGATGCCGGAAAGCGTCCACGCAAAGGTCAGGATGATGATGGCGGGAACCATGTTGCACACGCCCTCGTTGACGCACGCCATGAAGTCCTTGAAGCTCAGACGGCGGCGCGGGATGTACAGCAGGAACGCGACGATCAGCGAAGCGAAGCCGCCCCAGACCAGCGAGGTGTTGGCGCTGGTGTCGCCGAAGGCCTGCAGGATGGTCTTGCCCTCGCCGGAGAACAGGCCGCCCGTGTAGAGCATGCTCAGGATGGATACGACAATCAGCGCGACAATCGGGATGATCAGGTCGAGGACGCTTGCGCCGGGATCGCGCTTGTCCGCCGACACGACCGTGCCGGACTCCGTGTCCTCGGGCTGCACGCCGTTCTTCATGGCCTTGTCCTCAAAGCGCTTCATCGGGCCGAAGTCGCACTTCGTCACGGCAAAGAAGATCAGCGCCAGAATCGTCAGGATGGCGTAGTAGTTGAAGGGGATCGTACGGATAAAGGAGCCGAAGCCGTCGCTCATGCCGGCGCTTTCGATGGAGGAGGCGACGCTGACCGCCCAGGAGGAGACCGGCGCGATGATGCAGACCGGAGCCGCCGTCGAGTCGATGATGTACGCCAGCTTCTCGCGGCTGATGCGGTACCGGTCCGTGACCGGACGCATGACCGAGCCGACGGTCAGGCAGTTGAAGTAGTCATCGACAAAGATCAGCACACCTAAGGCGGAGGTGGACAGCAGCGCGCCCGTCTTCGAACGGATGCGCTTTGTCGCCCATTCGCCGTACGCCGCCGAGCCTCCGGCCTTCGTGATGACGGCCACAAGGATGCCCAGAAGGCACAGGAAGATGATGATGAACGCATTGCCGCCCAGCACGCCGCCCATGATGTCGAACATCGTGCCGACAGCCGAGATGACGTTGCAGCGGGTGTAGATCAGCACGCCCGACAGCACGCCGATCAGGAGCGAGGAGATGACTTCCTTGGTGCACAGAGCCAGCCCGATTGCGATGATCGGCGGCAGGATGGAAAGCCAGGTGTAATCCATACGAGAATCCCCTTTTGTTCACAGGATGGCAATAAGTATAGCATAAGTTTGCATGATGTGCAATAATTATCCATCAAAAAAACAGCAAAAACAGCCGCGCGGCTGCGGGCTGTTTTTGCATGATTCGCCAAAAAAGACCGTATGAGTGCAAAAGGGGAAACCGCCCCTTCCCGCGTCTCGGGGGGAGGGGTGCAAGGGGGGCTGAAGCGAGGCTTTTTCCCTCTCCCGCCGGGGGGCGGTTCGGGCGGCTTACAGTCTTCTCAGTGCAAAGCCGCCGTCGGCATCCAGCACCTGTCCCGCGGAGTAGTCCAGAAGACCCGAGCAGGCCGCGGCGACGCAGTTCGCGACGTCCTCCGGCTCGCCCATGCGCGGAACCGGCAGCAGTCCGTCCGCGATCATCGCCTCGTACTTGTCGCGCACAACCGCCGTCATGTCGGTTCTGATGATGCCCGGGCGCACCTCGAACACCGGGATGCCCTCGCCCGCCAGACGGTCGGCGAAGAGCTTCGTCACCATGCCGATGCCCGCCTTCGACAGGCAGTACTCGCCGCGCGAGGTGCTGGAGGTGTACTCGCTGACGGACGACAGGTTCACGATACGGGGCTTATAGTCCGGGATTCCCTGCGCGCGGTACTCCAGCATGAGATTCGCCGCGGCCTGGCACATGAAGAAGGTGCCCTCAAGATTGATGCGCAGCAGCCGCTCCACGCTCTCGGCCGTGGTCTTCAGGATGTCCATGCGGACTGTCGGCGCGACACCTGCGTTGTTGACCAGCACGTCCAGCCGTCCGAGTCCCCGGATTCTCTCGAAGAGCGCCGCTCTTGCATCGGGGTCGGAGATGTCGCAGGGCATGTACTCTGCCTCCGGCAGCGCCTCCTCCAGCGCCGCGCCTGCCTCGGGCGAGGCTGCGCACAGCAGAAGCTCATAGCCCATCTCATGGAGCTTTTTCGCGATGGCGAGGCCGATGCCGCGCCGCGCTCCCGTAACAACCGCAAGCCTTTTCACTTTCCCAGAACCTCCCTGTACAGCTTCGTATAGTAGGGGTTGCGGATAACGCAGCCGGAGACCGTGCCCGCGCGCATGAGCTCCGTGCATTTTCCGCAGGTCAGGCAGACCTTCTTCGGATCGAGCGCGCCGCCCTCCAGCATGTCCTGCGCGAATTCCGGATAGGCAAAGGCCATGCGTCCGAAGCCCGCGATGTCGGATATGCCCTCGTGAATCGCGCCCGCCGCGAGATACGGCGCCAGCGCGCGCAGATAGGTATGTCCCGAGCTGATGACGGTCAGCTCCGGATGCGCCCGCTTGATCTGTCCGATGCAGTCGAACATCCGCGCGACGCCCTCCAGCGGATGCTCCGGCGGCACATAGCCGCCCATATCGTACGGACGGTTCACATGGGGGTTGAAATACGGATTCCCGATGGTGATGTCCAGAAGCGTATACCCCAGCTCTCCCGAGAGGATATCGACGACGCGCTGGCTTTCCCCGAGATCCGGCGTGATGTCCCCGCCCTCGCGCACGCCGAAGCCGTAGGGATGGGGGAAGCCGTCATAGGCGTTGAAGCGGGAGGTGATGAGGAAGTCCCCTTTCACGGCAGCGCGCGCCGCGCGGACGGAGTCGAAATAGACCCTCGTGCGGTTTTCAAAGCTGCCGCCGTAGCGTCCCGCGCGGGTATAGGCCGACATCATCTCGGAGAACAGGTAGCGGTGGCAGCACTTGATGTCCGCTCCGTCAAAGCCCGCCTCCTGCGCAAGCCGCGCCGCCTCGCCGAAGCGCTCGGGCAGGCTCGCGAGGTAGTCATCGCTCACGATGCGGGAGGGGTCAATGGGATGATCGCCCTCGAAGATGGGATTGGAGTATCCGATGAGGGGAGCCGGCACTCCGTCGGGCTTCGCGTAGCGTCCGGAGTGCGTGATCTGCAGGATGAGCACGGGCGCAAACCCGGATTTCCGGATACTTCTCTCGCGGATGCGCTCCGTCAGACGCTTGAAGGCATCCAGATTTTCACGGTGAATCCAGAGCTGGCGGGGATTGGCGCGTCCCTCGCGCACGACGGCGCAGGCTTCTCCCCAGATGAGTCCCGCTCCGCTGTCTGCAAAGCGGTCATAGCGCGCAGCGGTCAGCTCGTCCGGCGCTCCGTCCGCCGTGCCGTCGCAGCCCTCCATGGGCTGGATCGCCAGACGGTTGTGCAGGGTCACCGCACCCGCCTGCACGGGCGTTCTCAGCACCGCCGTATCCTCGGACAGCGGCAGCGTCACGCCGAGCATCGAAAGCTCGCGGCGGAGAGAGTCGAGATCCGGATAGTGAAATTTCACATGCTGCATGCTTCTTTTTCCTCCCTGCTGCTTTGCGTTTTACGCGTATTTTTACAGTTCGTAGGGATTCGTGCGGGTCATGAGTGCCTCCCCCGTGCGCAGGACGTGAAGCAGTCCCTCCGGGGTCGTGGGAATCGCCGTCACGGGCACGCCGAGCTCTCTCTCGACATCGCGGACATGGATGTCGTCGAGAAAGACATCCTCGCCTGCGCGCAGCATGCAGTTGGGAATCAAAAGCCTGTCCCCAAGCTCCCGTCCCGCAAGCTGCGCCGTCAGATCCTGCCCCGTGACGAGTCCCGCCACGTTGACGCCGTGACCGAAGAAGTCGTTGCGGATGGCGTATACCGTCCCCGTGCCGCAGTGACAGACCCCGTCGACCAGCTCCAGCATCCTGCGCATGAAGCCGGCCGCCGCCTCGCCCGTCGCCAGCGAGAAGCGTCCGAAGGCAGAAAAGGGCTCCGCCTCCTCCAGCAGAAGGCGCAGATCCTCCTCAAAGGAGGCCATCATGCCCACGCCGTTTTCAATCTGCGGGAAGCCGTCGTAGTACTCCGCCTCCGGCAGCGGCCGTCCCGCCTTCAGGTAGAACTCATCGGAGCAGTATGCGATGTGCGTTCCGAAGCGCGCATACGCCCGCTCGCCGAAGCGCTCGACAATCTCAAGCGTCTCCCGCGCCTTCTCCTCGTCCACGGGGATCAGCGGATAGAGCCCCTGGCGGTACTTCGTCAGTCCCACGGGCACGACGCTCACGCTGTCCACCGCCGGATACAGCGCGAAGAGATCCTCCAGCGTGTGCTCCAGCTCCGCGCCGTCGTTGAGGCCGGGGCAGAGCACGATCTGGCAGTTCATCGTGATATGCGCGTCCGCGAGCCTTTTCATCTGCTCCATGAGCCGCGCCGCGCGGGGGTTCCCCAGAAGCCTCACGCGCAGCTCCGGATTCGTCGCCTGCACCGAGACGTTCACGGGGCTGATGCGCATGCGCGCCATGCGCTCCAGATCGTCGTCGGAGAGGTTCGTCATGGTGATGTAGTTGCCCTGCAGGAAGCTTAATCGCATGTCGTCGTCCTTGAAGTACAGGGACTCGCGCATCCCGGGGGGCATCTGATCGATGAAGCAGAAGACGCATTTGTTGGCGCAGTGCCGCGGGCGGTCGGCCAGATACGTCTCGAACGTAAGCCCCAGAGGCTCTCCCTCATGCTTGCGCACGCGCACCTGACGCTCATGCCCCGCGGCGTCCCGCAGCGTCAGCGTGATGCGGGCATCGTAGGTATAAAACTGGTAATCGAGCACATCGCGCGTCGGATGGCGATCCACAGCCGCAAGCGTTTCTCCCGGACGGACGCCGGCGCGCGCTGCGGGCGAGCCTGAATCCACTGCGGTAATCAGCATGACGAAAAGCGCTCCTTTCCTTTTTTTGAAAATCCGTGGCTGCAATACCCCTCCCCGGGGGCCGGTACAAAAAAAGAAGAGCACTGTCTTTCTTTTTACAAAGGAAAAGACAGGCTCTTCGCTTCTGGGGAAAATACGGCTTATGCCTGCGCCTTTTCCTCAGCCTTGACCTTGATGACTTCCTTGCCGTCGTAGTAGCCGCACTGCGGGCAGACACGATGGGAAAGACGGGCGGCGCCGCAATGCTCGCACTTGGTCAGACCCGGCAGGGTGAGCTTCCAATGGGAGCTGCGTCTTTTGTCACGTCTGGTCTTCGATACTCTTCTCTTCGGGACAGCCATGGTAGTATTCCTCCTAAATGATGGATAATCAATTTTATCCGCCCCGCCGGAGCGGGACGTTCCTTACAGTCACCCGGGTTCGCCGTGACCGCAGTCCGTTTCATTGCGGTCGGCGCCGCAGACGGGGCAGAGCCCCTTGCAGTCCGGGCGGCACAGGTACACGATATCGATGTCGAACACGACCGCCTCCTCCGCCGCTTCGCTCGGGTCGATGGTGTCGTTTTCGATGAGCAGGATGTCGTCATTTTCCTCGTCCTGACGCTCATCCGCCAGAGGACGGTCGACCTCCACGGTCTTCTGAACCGTGACGGGCTTTGCGCAGCGGGCGCAGCGGGTGGAGACGACATAGTCAATCCGCTCACGAAGCCCCAGCATTCCGGCGCGGTTGTATACCTCGCCCTCCACATGCACGGGATCGCACAGCGGAGTCTCTCCGAAGAACGCAAGGCCGGACAGATCCAGCTCGAATGAGAAGGGGAGCGACGCTCCGGGCGTCCCTCGAACAGGTTTTATATCCAGCAGCATGGTTTCACCTCAATTGAGCGGTACCAAGATATTATATACGCCGGAATTTCTTTTGTCAACAGTTATTTTGCGGTTTTCACGTCAAATTTTGTCCCGAGTCCGCCCCTTTGTCCTATGCATCTTATGAAACCCGCCTTCGGCGGGGCCTTTGGCGGGGCCTCCGGCGGGGCGGTTACGGCAGCTTCTGCGCCATCGTCTTCCATTCGTAGAGCGTGTTCAGCGCCTGCACGGGCGTCATGTCATCGAGATTCGCCGCGCGGATGCGCTGCACCAGCTCCTGCGCACCGAAGTCCGCAAGGCTCGCCTGCTCCGTCTGCTCGCGTCTGGGCGTCTTGGCTCCCGCGTCCGTCACGCGTCCGTCCGCCTCCAGCTGACTGAGAATCTCCCGGGCACGGCGTATGACGGGGCGCGGCACGCCCGCAAGACGCGCGACCTCGATGCCGTAGGACTCGTCCGCATGCCCCGGCAGGATGCGCCGCAGGAAGGTGATGTCCTCGCCGCGCCGCCGCACCGCCGTCGCGTAGTTCTCCACGCCGGGAATCTCGTCGGCGAGCGCCGTCAGCTCGTGATAATGCGTCGCGAACATCGTGCGCGCCCCGAGCTTCCTGCGGTCTGCGACGTACTCGACAACGGCTCTCGCGATGCTCATGCCATCGTAGGTGGAGGTGCCCCGTCCGATCTCGTCAAGGATGAGAAGGCTCTGCCTCGTCGCCTCGCGGATGATCTGCGCGACCTCGGCCATCTCGACCATGAAGGTGCTCTGCCCCGCCGCAAGGTCGTCTGCCGCGCCCACGCGCGTGAAGATGCGGTCGACCGCGCCGATGCGCGCGCTCCTCGCGGGCACGAACGAGCCGATCTGCGCCATCAGCACGATCAGCGCCGTCTGACGCATATAGGTCGACTTGCCCGCCATGTTGGGTCCTGTGATGATGGCGACCCGATGCTCCGAGCAGTCCAGCCTCGTATCGTTTGCGATGAAGGCGCGCCGTCCGATGATCTGCTCCACGACGGGATGCCGTCCGTCCTGAATCGTCAGCGTGTCGGAGGCATCCACGTCCGGGCGGCAGTAGCCGTTCTTCTCCGCAAGCTCCGCCAGCCCCGCCAGCACGTCCAGCGCCGCCAGCGCGGAGGCGGTCTTCTGGATGCGTCCCGTCGCAGCCGCCACCTCGGCGCGCACCCCCGCAAAGACCTCGTACTCCAGGCTCGTGATGCGGTCCTTCGCCGAAAGCACCCGGCTTTCCAGATCCTTCAGCTCCGGCGTGATGAAGCGCTCGCTGCCGACCAGCGTCTGCTTGCGGATGTAGTCCTCCGGGACGCTGTCGGACTGTCCGCGGGACACCTCGATGTAGTAGCCGAAGATGCGGTTGTAGCCCACGCGCAGCGTTCGCAGCCCCGTGCGCTCCCGCTCCCGCGCCTCGATCTCCGAGACGACGCCGCGGCTGTCGTTCACCAGCCGGCGCAGCTCGTCCACCTCCGCGTTGTAGCCCTCGCGGATGAGGCCGCCGTCGTGCAGCAGGATGGGCGGGTTTTCGATGATGGCGGCGTCAATCAGCGCCGCGATGTCCTCCAGCGGGTCAAGCTCCGAGTACATCTCGCGCAGAAGCGCGCAGTCGAAGTGCGAAACCCTCTCGCGCAGCCGGGGAAGCGCGGCTGCGGAGGCTCCGATGGCGGACAGGTCGCGGGCATTGGCCGTCCCCAGCGCCACGCGGCTCTGCAGCCGCTCCAGGTCCTGCACGGAGGCGAGCAGCTCGCGGATGTCGCGCCGGTCCTCCTCCTGCCGGAGGAGCAGCTCCACGGCGTTCGCGCGGCGGGAGATCGCCGCGGGCTGCCGCAGCGGCTGCTCCAGCCAGCGCCGCAGGCATCTGGCGCCCATGGAGGTTCTCGTGTGATCGAGCACCCACAGCAGCGACCCCTTTTTCTCGTGTCCTCTGAGCGTTTCAAAGATCTCGAGATTGCGACGCGCCACGGAGTCCAGCGTCATGTACTGCCCTCTTGAGTACCGCTCCGCCTGACGCAGATTGGCAAGCGTTGTCTTCTGCGTCTCCTCCAGATACGACACCAGCGCCCCCAGAGCGCGCACGGCTCCGGGCGCGTCCTGCGCCCACGCGATGTCCGGGAACTGACGCATCACGCGTGCGCGGCAGTCCTCCTCGTCAAAGCGCCACTCCCCGGCGGGTCCGGACAGGAAGCCGCGCTGTCTGAGGCTCTCCTGCAGCACCTGCGCCGCCGTATCGCTCAGAAGCGTCTCGCGCGGGGCATACGTTGCGCATTCCTCGCAGGCCGCCTGTGCAAAGCTGCCCGGCTCCAGCTCTGTCGCGTACGCCTGTCCCGTGGAGATGTCGCAGAACGCGGCGCCCCCGGAGTCCTTCCCCAGCCACAGCGCTCCCAGATAGTTGTTCGTATCCTCGCGCAGCATGGAGGCATCCGTAAGCGTTCCGGGCGTCACGACGCGCAGGACATCGCGGTCGACGAGTCCCTTCGCCTGTGCCGGATCCTCGGTCTGCTCGCAGACCGCGACCTTGTGTCCCCGGTCGATCAGCCGCGCGATATAGGCATCGGCCGTCTGCCACGGAACGCCGCACATCGCCGCGCGCTCGGGCATGCCGCAGGCCTTGCCCGTAAGCGTCAGCTCCAGCTCGCGGGATACGGTCAGGGCGTCCTCGAAGAACATCTCGAAGAAATCGCCGATGCGGTACATCAGGATCGCATCGGGATACTGCCGCTTCACCGCCAGATACTGCCGCATCATGGGCGTAAGGACGCTTTCGTCCTCCGGCGGCGTTCCGCGCAGATTTTCCTTAGCCATTTTGCTCCTCTTCCTCTGCTCCGACCGCCGTTCCGAAGAGCGCGTAGGTGGAGGCGCGCTCGATCTTCACGCGCACGGTTCTGCCGCGCAGCTCCTCCGGTGCACGGACGTGGACGAGACGGCCGCCCTGCGTACGGGCGCTTGCCGTATACCCCTCCGAGCGTCCCTCGCCGTCCAGACGCAGCTCCAGCACGCGTCCGACGTACTCCGCATGCTTTTCCTGCGAGATGCCGTTCTGCAGGGCAAGCAGCCGGTCGAAGCGGTCCTGCTTTTCCTCGTCCGTCGCCGGATCCTCCATCCGGGCCGCCGGAGTCCCCACGCGCGGGGAGTACAGGAACGTGAACAGCGAGTCGTAGCGGATGCGCCGGACAAGCTCCATCGTCCCCTGGAAGTCCTCCTCCGTCTCGCCGGGGAAGCCCACGATGATGTCGGAGGTCAGCACGAGATCCGGAATGCGCGCGCGGGCGTAGTCCACCAGCTCCGTGTACTGCGCGACCGTATAGCGGCGGTTCATCAGCCGCAGGACGCGGTCGGAGCCGCACTGCACCGGCAGATGGAGCCCGTGGGAGATGTGGCGGCTCCGGGCAATGACGTCGATGAGCTCGCGTGAGGCATCCTTGGGATGGCTCGTCATGAAGCGCACGATGAAGTCTCCGTCGATCGCGTCGATTCTGCGCAGAAGCTCGGGGAAGCGTACGCCGTCCTCCCGTCCCGCGCCGTAGGAGTTGACGTTCTGCCCCAGAAGCGTGATGTCGCGGCAGCCGTCCGCGACGAGTCCCCGCACCTCCTCCAGGATGCATCCGGGCTCGCGGCTGCGCTCCCGTCCGCGGACATAGGGCACGATGCAGTAGGTGCAGAAATTGTTGCAGCCGTACATGATGCTGACCCACGCCCGCTCGCGGTCGCGCCGCTCCACGGGCAGCCCCTCCGCGATGCGTCCCTCGGAGTCCTCGACGTCGAAGACGCGCTTCCCGTCGTTCAGCGCATGCCACAGAAGCTCCGGCAGCCGCCATACGGCGTGTGTGCCGAAGACCAGATCGACATAGGGGAAGCTTTTCTTCAGCTTTTCGGCCATGTGCTGCTGCTGCGTCATGCAGCCGCAGACGCCGATGACCATGCCGGGACGGCGGCGCTTGACATGCACGAGCGCGCCGATGTTCCCAAGCTCCCTCGATTCCGCGTGTCCGCGCACGGCGCAGGTGTTGATGAGCACGACGTCGGCATCCTCCGCCCGCTCGGCGGGCGCGTAGCCCATCTCGCGCAGCTCCCCGCGCAGCGTCTCCGCATCCGCCTCGTTCTGCTGGCAGCCGTAGCAGTCCACCCAGGCACGGCGGATCTCCCCCGTCTGAGCGGTGTAGGCCGCATTATCCCGTAAAATACGCCCCGCAAAGTTCTTCTGAGCGGCAAGCTCCTCGGGCGTCACAACAACCGGCTTTTTTTCCAAAATGGTTTTCTCCTTATGCATTCGCTCATTGTCCCTCCCCTTCCTTCCCCCGGACGGGAGATGGGGCAAGGGGGCGGAGCGTACCTTTTACAGATCCTCGAAGGCCTCGAGTCTGCTTTTTTTCTGTATCGGACGGGAATCGCCGTGCTTCACGCAGAGCATCGTCACAAAGCTCAGTCCCGCGAAGGCCGCGCCGTAGGGGAAGAGCGTGTGGTAGCCCACGTGCTCGAGAAGGTATCCCGACACGATCGGCGTCGCGACCTGCGCCAGCATCGACGCGGTGTAGTAGAAGCCCGTATAGCGTCCGATATCCGCGCCGCGCGACATCTCGACGACCATCGGGTAGGAATTGACGTTGATGGCCGCCCACGCGACTCCGGCAAGCGCGAAGAGCGCGAGAATCGCGGGGGTGAAGGTCTTGAAGCACGCCGCCGCGGCAAAGACCGCCGTCAGCAGCGCCACGCCGCAGAGAATCGTCTTCTTTCTGCCGTACCTCGAGGCAAACGCGCCCATCGGCAGGAAGGCCGCGATCGCCGCGCCCTGCGCAACCATCAGCGTATAGGCAAAGAGGCCGCCCTCCAGTCCCCAGTAGACGCGTGCGTATTTGGAAAACGCCGTCGTGATGGCGTTATAGCCGAAGAACCAGAAGAACACGGACGCCAGCAGGAACATAAGGCTCCTCCTCTGGGCGCGTCCGAGCCGTCCGCGGGATTCCTCCTCCGCAGCGGCGGGCTCGCTCCCGGTCTCGTACTTCTGTGCCTCCCGGCGGAGCTCCGGCTCATTCACCGTCAGCTTCAGGAGCACGGCGCAGGCGATCATGATGCCCGCCACGCATGCAAAGAGCGGCAGGTAGTCCGGATGCTCTCCGTGCACGAGGAACGCCACCAGTCCGAGGGAGATAATGCCGCCGACCGCGCCCATCAGGTTGATGACCGCGTTGCCCTTCGAGCGCAGCGGCGCGGGCGTGACATCCGGCATCAGCGCGACCGCCGGGGATCTGTAGGTGCTCATGGACACCAGCACGCAGGCCAGAGACGCCATGAACAGCGGCAGGGAGCGGATGTCGTCCGCGACGGGAATCAGCACCGTAAACAGCGCAGCCGCCGCCGTGCCGCCGAGGATGAAGGGCATGCGCCGTCCGATGCGCGTGTGCGTACGGTCGGACAGCGCTCCGAACAGCGGAAGCATGAACAGCGCCAGCACATTGTCCGCCGCCATAATGGCACCCGAGAGCGTATCCCCGATGCCGAAGCTGTCGCGCAGAATCAGCGGGATGATCGAATCGTAGACCTGCCAGAAGGAACAGATGGACAGAAACGCAAGCCCCACGAAAAATGTACGCTTATAATCGAGCTTCATATACCGCAAAAACCCCTTTCTCCCCCGCGCGGCACTTTTTTCACACCGCGTTTCTTCATTCTTTTGATTATATCATACGGCGCAAAAAAAGGGAAGAACCCCCGCAGATTTCATAATCTGTTCATATTATTGTCCGTGCAGTTGTGGTATAATGCCCTTGCACGAGCTTTTGTATTCGCTATTCATCTCAAGAGGAGGTTGTCCCTTATGATTCGTGTAACTGTCTGGAATGAGTATATTCATGAGCGCGAGGATCCGAGAGCCGCCAAGGCCTACCCCAACGGCATTCACTCCGCCGTCGCGGAGTTTCTGTCCCGCGATCCCGAGCTTGAGGTTCGCACCGCGACTCTGGACATGCCGGAGCACGGCCTGACGCAGGAGGTTCTGGACAACACAGACGTTCTGCTCTGGTGGGGTCACATCGGCCATCATCTCGTATCCGACGAGGTCGCCGACCGCGTCTACCAGCGCGTTCTGAACGGCATGGGACTCATCTGCATGCATTCCGCGCATCTGTCCAAGCCCTTCACCCGCCTCATGGGCACCAGCTGCACGCTGCGCTGGCGCGAGATCGGCGAGCATGAGCGCATCTGGTGCATCGATCCGTCCCATCCGATTGCCGCGGGTCTTCCCCCGTACTTCGACCTGCCCCATGAGGAAATGTACGGTGAGCACTTCGACATTCCGGCTCCGGACGAGCTGATCTTTTTGGGCTGGTTCCGCGGCGGCGAGGTCTTCCGCAGCGGCTGCGCCTATCACCGCGGCTACGGCAAGATCTTCTACTTCCAGCCCGGACACGAGATGTACGGCAACTTCTACAACGAGAATGTCCAGCGCATCCTCACGAACGCCGTCCACTGGGCCAAGTCCACCTTCACCATTCCGCGCAACATCGATGAGGACGCCGTCAAGCTGCCTCCCGTCGATCCCAAGACCGGACGCGACATCGAGTAACCCGGCATAAAAAAACGGGACAAGCACCGCCCCTCTGCCTCTTTTCCCCGGGAAAAAAGGGCAGGCGGACGCCGGCATCCGTTTTTCAAGAAGAAAGCAGGCCTGCGCCCGGAGGATACCGTGAGCGCAGGCCTGCTTTGCACATCCGCCGTACAACGAGGCTCTCAGAATCAACAAGTAGGGGGTATCTTCACCATGACGCTTTCCGCACTTCTTGAGGCTCTGCACATCGATTCCCATCCCGCCTATCACGAGGAAATCTATCCCGCAGCCGCCCTAGAGTATGCCGCACAGGGCTGCGTCTACACCACGGAATACTACCTCAGCGCGCTGGATTCCGAGTTTGACGCGCTGGCGTACTGCCGCGAGGACATTCTCCGCGCCGCCGCCGCCATCCGCGGCCAGGAGCTGCTTGAGCGCTACACCGTTCTGCTGGCTCATGCCATGCGCCGCATCCCGGATTTTTTCCGCGAGTTTGACGCGCTGCGCCTTCCTCCCGCGCCCGACGGCGCGGATCCCCTGCCTTATGAGATGACGGGCTTCTTCGCGCTGCTTTCGACCGTCCACGACGAGGCGCGTGAGCTGCGCCGCCGCGGCGTCCCCGAGGACGTCATCAGCGCCACCGTCCAGGGACATGCCTTCTCCCTGTTCAATTTCAAGCGCGGTGCGGGACGTGCCGGATTCGCGGCCGGCCGCATGAACTGGTGCACGAACTTCATGCCGCCTTCTGCGACGCTCTCCATCGGACGCTTCAACTTCGCGCCCGGGCGCTTCTGGTACCCCGCGCGCTTCTTCCGGAGCCGCTCCGGCGCGTACCGCGTGCTGATGTGCGATACCCGCATTCATCGCTCGGGGCTGATTCTGGGCTCTCCCGGCGCGGAGGATGAGGAAGGCGCCTTTGATGCGGATTTCATCGAGACGGACGAGTGGTACGAGGGCTATTCCCCCGCGCCCGTGACTCCCGGGCAGCCCGTACGCATTCTGAAGACGCGGTACCGCCTTGCAAAATCCGGCTGGACGCAGGTTTTCGGCCCCGGAGACGGCTTCCTCGTCACGCATATTCCCTCCGCGCTCCCCTTCGGGCACGAGGTTCAGCTGGAATCCTACCGCCGTGCGCGCGAGATCTACGCAAAATGCTACCCCGAGCTCGGCATCCGCGGCATCCACTGCCGCAGCTGGCTGATTGCGCCGCAGCTTCAGGGCTTCCTGCGTCCGGATTCGAACATCGCCCTCTTCCAGCGCGACCATCTGCTCTATCCCTGTCCCTGCACCGGACGGGATGTCTTCTCGCATCTCTTCCTGAGCCCGGTCGAGCGCTTCGAGGATCTGCCGCAGAACACCTCCATGGAGCGCGGCGTCCGGGAGCTCTATCTGTCGGGCTCCGTCCTCTATGAAACGGCGGGCTTCAACATCACGCCCGAGGCAAACGATCCCGTATAACTCATGCACATTCCAAAGACGCATCCCCCGATTTTTTGGGGGATGCGTCCTTTTTTTGAGCCGCGGGGGACGTGTGCGGGGGACTTCCCTGCACTTTTTTCCAAAAAGCCGCAAAAAAAAAGAAGAACCCCCGGTGCGGCATTCTTCTTTTTTAAAAAAGGAAAGAATGCATCGGTGGTTCCGTTCTTTTTTTGCTTCCCCGGTGGGAGCAGCTTTCTTTTAGACCGCGCGCTGAACCTTGCCGGAGCGGAGGCAGCGGGAGCAGACATACACATGCTGCGGCACGCCGTCGACCAGCGCCTTGACACGGCGCACATTGGGCTTGAACGTTCTGTTGGTGCGGATATGGGAATGGGACATATTAATGCCGAAAACAACGCCCTTGCCGCAGACCTGACACTTTGCCATTATTCAGCAACTCCTTTGGGTTGTAATTTACCAATAACTGGTTTACGACCGGGAATGCTCTGGCAGTCCGGTCAGCATTTCTTATCATAACACAACCCGGATTCTTTTGCAAGAGTTTTTTTAAGTTTTTTTCGACGAAAAAAGGGGATTCGTGGTTCCCCGAACCCGAAAACCTCCCCCGAAGCACGTCAGCCTCAGCCGAAAAGGGGGTACTCTCCGCGAAAAAGGGATCTGCCACCCCCGCGAAAAAGGGGTTCGGGCACCCCCGGCGAAAAGGCAAGTTCTGCCCCCCGCAAAAAAGGGGTTCGGGCACCCCCGGCGAAAAGCGAGGCCTTCGGGCTCCCCCGACAAAGAAGGGGGGTTCGGGGTTCCCCCCGACCCAAAAAAGCCCCCCCGAAACACGGCAGTCTCAAAAGCACAAAAAAAGGCTCAGATTCCCCCCCTGACGGGGGAAATCTGAGCCTTTTGAAACAGCGGTTTTCTGTACCAAAAGAGGGGAAAAAGCGCTTACACGCCTGCTTTCTCGCGGCGGAGCTGCTCGTTTGCGGTGAAGTTCGCGGTAGCGACATGTCCGGGCAGCGGGAGGATCTTCTCGTTGATGGCATCGAGCATCCACTCGGGCTGCGGGAAGAAGAAGTCCTCGATCTCATGCGCGGGAGTGATCCAGTTGCGCGCGCCGACGACGACGGGCGGGGCATCCAGATAATCGAAGGCCTGCTCGGAGATGACACGCGCCATGTCGTTTAAGTAGGAGCCTCTCTCGCAGGCGTCGGAGGTCAGAAGGATGCGGCCGGTCTTCTTGACGCTCTCGATGACCTTCTCGTAGTTGAAGGGGTTGATGGAGCGCGCATCGATCAGCTCGGCCTCCAGGCCGTACTTCTCATGCAGCATATCCGCGGCCTTGACGGTGCGGTACAGCGTGGAGCCGATGGAGAGAATCGTGATGTCGCGGCCCTCGCGCTTGATGTCCGGCTCGCCCAGCGGAATGATGTACTTCTCGGCCGGAACGCCTTCCTTGTGGAACTGCTCGCTGATGTCGTAGATGCGCTGGCTCTCGAAGAAGATGACCGGGTCGGTGCCGTCCAGAGCGGCCGCCATCATGCCCTTGGCATCGTACGGAGTCGCCGGGAAGCAGACCTTGAGTCCCGGAATGTGGGCGCACAGGCTCGTCCAGTCCTGAGAATGCTGCGCACCGTACTTGGAGCCGACGGATACGCGGATGATGACGGGCATCTTCAGGCTGCCCGCGCTCATCGCCTGCCACTTGGCCAGCTGGTTGAAGAGCTCGTCGCCCGCGCGGCCGATGAAGTCGCAGTACATGATCTCGCCGATGACGCGGCCGCCGCACATGCCGTAGCCGGTCGCCGCCGCCACGATGGCAGCCTCGGAAATCGGGGAGTTGAACAGACGATGATACGGAATGACCTCGGTCAGGCCGCGGTATACCGCGAACGCGCCGCCCCAGTCACGGACGTCCTCGCCGTAGCTGATGAGGGTCGGATCCTCATAATACTTGTCGATGATGGCCTCGAACACGCCGTCGCGGAAGTTGTAGGCCTTGTTCTTGGAATAGGGCTTGCCCGCGGCGTCGAAGCCGTAGCGCTCCTTCTTCGCAATCTGCTGGACTCTGGGAGACTCCTCCTTGGGCGCCAGCACGTCGGGCTCGCGGTCCTCCATCTTCGCAACGCTGCTGTCGGAGAACATCAGATCGCCGATCTCGTTGGGATTCGCAACGAGGTTCATACGCGGGGAAATCTCGGGGTCGATGGCGAGCTTCAGGATATGCGCCAGCTCGTCGCGGGTCTTCTCGATGATCGGATCGAACTCGGAGTCGGCGGCGATGCCGGCATCGACCAGGCCGCGGCGGTAGCTCTGCAGCGGATCCTGAGCCTCCCACGCCTCGATCTCGGCCTTCTCACGATAGGAGGAGGAGTCGGACGGGGAGTGACCGGCGTAGCGGTAGGTCACGACATCCAGCATGCAGGGACCCTCGCGCTTGAGGATCGTCTCCTTCTGCAGCTTCGTCGCCTCGGCGACAGCCAGCGGGTTGTAGCCGTCGATGCGCAGGGCATGCATCTGATTCGGCGTGACGCCGGCACCGATGCGCGCGGGGAAGTCATAGCCCATGGTCTCGCCGCGGGTCTGACCGCCCATGCCGTACTGGTTGTTGAAGACGTTGAACAGGAACGGCAGGCCGCCCTTCATGTCGTCGCCCCAGAGCTGCTTGTACTGATCCATCGTGGCGAAGCAGAGCGCCTCCCAGACGGGGCCGCAGCCCAGTGCGCCGTCGCCGATGTTCGCGACAACGATGCCCGGCTTGCGGTTCACGCGCTTATACAGAGCCGCGCCGACGGCGATGCCGGCAGAGCCGCCGACGATCGCGTTGTTCGGATAGATGCCGAAGGGGGTGAAGAAGGCGTGCATGGAGCCGCCCAGACCCTTCTGGAAGCCGGTCTCGCGGGCGAACATCTCGGCCATCGCGCCGTAGAGGAAGAAGTAGGTGGCGAAGAGGCGGACATCCGTCACGTCCTTGAACTCGCGCTCGACGATGTTGTAGATCACGCCGTTGTTATACGACTTCATGATCTCCAGGAGCTTGTCCTCGGGGAGCTTGTGGATCGCGGAGAGACCGCGCGCCAGAACCTCGCCGTGGGAGCGGTGGGAGCCGAAGGAGTAGTCATCGGTGTCCAGCGCCAGAGCCTGACCGACGGCGGCGGCCTCCTGTCCCATGGACAGATGCGCCGGGCCGGGGTGGCTGTAGGCGATGCCGCGGTATTCGCTGGTGGTCTTGATGAGGTTGATCATGGTCTCGTACTCACGGCAGAACACCATGTCGGCCCACACGTTCTTCAGCTGCTCGTCGGTGTAGTTAGCCTTTTCATCGGCAACCGTCTTGCTGTACTGGTTGACCGGAATGTCCTCGAAATGGATCATGCCCGGAGCGCGCAGGAAATTCGGATCTGCAAATTGGGATTTCGGCATTGTTTCGCAACTCCTTTATATTAGAACTCAAAAATCGTTTCACGAATGATCTCGGAAACCGTCGGATGCGGGAAGACGAGCTCCTTAATGTCCTCGACGCGCAGCTCGGTCTCGATCAGCGCGGCGGCGCCCCAGATGATCTCCGAGGAGCTGTTGCCGATCATGTGCACGCCGATGACCTTGTTGTACTTCCGGTCGACCAGAATCTTGCACAGACCGTCGCCGCCCTCGTTTTCCGCGACGAAGCGTCCGGAATAGCGCATGGAGAGCTTGCGGCACTCATAGTCGATGCCCGCAGCCTTCGCCGCCTCCTCGGTCATGCCGACGCAGGCGACCTCGGGATTCGTGTAGATGACGGACGGGATGGCGTTGTAGCGCATGACATCGCGCTTTCCGAGGATGTTGTTGACCGCAACCTCGGCCTCGCGGTACGCCGTATGCGCCAGCATGATCTTGCCGTTGACATCGCCCGCGGCCCAGACGCCCGCGACGTTGGTCTGGCAGTGCTCGTCCGTGACGATCATGCCGCGGTTCATCTCGACGCCCAGAGCCTCGAGGTTCAGCCCCTTCGTATTCGCGCGGCGGCCGATGCTCATCAGGATGACGTCAGCCGGCACCCGCTCGGTCTTGCCGTCCTTTTCGTAGAGCACCGCACCCTTTTCCATGCCGACGACCTTCGCGCCGAGCCGGAAATCCATGCCCTTCTTCTGATACTCCTTCAGGAGCATCGCGGAGATCTCGGCATCCGTCGTGCCCGCGATGTGGTCGAGCATCTCGACGACGGTCACATGGGAGCCTGCGGTGTTGAAGTAGGACGCCATTTCCAGACCGATGACGCCGCCGCCGATGATGCACAGGTTTTCGGGAATGGTGGTCATGTCCAGCAGCTCGCGGTTCGTCATGACGTAGCCCGCCTCAAGTCCCTCCTTGGAGCCCGGAATCGGGGGCAGGGACGGAACGGAGCCCGAGCAGATGAGAAGACGCGCACCGGTCAGGATCTCGTCGCCGACCTTCACGGCAAAGCCTTCCGCGGTCTTGCCCTGAATCACGGCCTCGCCCATGACGACGTTGACGTGATTGGCCTTCATCTTCATGCCGACGCCGGAGACCAGCGTCTTCACGACCTTCGCCTTGCGCTCCACGACCTTCGCATGGTCCAGCTTCGCGCCCGTAACGCTCACGCCGTACTTTTCGGAGTGAATCGCGTGCTCATAGAGCTTTGCGGAATTCAGGAGCGCCTTGGAGGGGATGCAGCCCTCGTTGAGGCAGACGCCGCCCAGCGCGCGCTTCTCGATGACGGTGACATTCAGCCCCGCGTGACCCGCACGCTCCGCCGCGAGATAGCCGGCGGGACCTCCGCCGATGACAATCAGATCATAAATCATACGTTCACCTAATCCTCAAGAATATTCTGCAGGCACGCCTTCCCGCGCTCTCTCTTCCGGGCGGGCGGGAAAGCGTGCTGGATACGTTCAAGATATGCGCAGATCCTTACTTTGCCAGCAGGATTTCGAAGTTTTCGAGATTCGTGCACAGCGCTTTGAGGAACTTCGCCGACGGCGTGCCGTCGATGACGCGGTGGTCGCAGGTCAGCGAGAGTCCCATGGACTGGTAGAACTCGAAGCCGCCGTCCTTGGTCGGACGCACCTTCGGCGCCACGGTATCGACGCCCAGAATGGCGGTCTGCGGCGGGTTGATGACGGGCGTGAAGCTTTCGATGCCCATGTTGCCCAGATTCGACACGGTGAAGCTGCCGTTCTTCAGGAGATCGGGGTTGATGGAGCCGCCCTTGCAGAGCTTGGCAAGGCTCTTGAC
>CAVGLF010000018.1:0-22282 GCA_963630045.1 Butyricicoccaceae bacterium
TCGGGGTACTCCCGAAAAAACGGGAGCGCGGGGCACTCCCCGCCCGGGAAAAAGGCGCGAGCCCGCCCGAAAAAGGGGTTCGGGTACTCCCGACCCCGAACAACCCTTCCTCCCGCAATCCGAGCCCGGCAGGGCTCGGAACACGGGAAACAAACCCGACCGAAAAAAAGGGAGCGCGGGGCACTCCCCGCCCGGGGAAAAAGGATCTGAGCCCCCACGGCAGTTCCCCTCGGGGTACTCCCGAAAAAAAGGGGGGTGCGGGGCACTCCCCGCCCGAAAAAAAGGGCGCGAGCCTGCGCAGGAAAAAAGGAGCTCGAGTTCACTCGACCCGAAAAAGGATCTGAGCCCCCACGGCAGTCCCCCTCGGGGTACTCCCGAAAAAACGGGAGCGCGGGGCACTCCCCGCCCGGGAAAAAGGTACTCCCCGGGAAAAAAGGGGTTCGGGTACTCCCGACCCCGAACAACCCTTCCTTCCGCAATCCGAGCCCGGCAGGGCTCGGATTGCGGGAAACAAACCCGCTCGAAGAAGAAGGGGGCGCGGGGCACTCCCCGCATCCGAAATAAATGAGACATAATAAACTTTTTTAGGAGAGTATAATCAATATATGGCAGAAAAACTGAAAATCATCCCTCTCGGCGGTCTCGGTGAGATCGGCAAGAATATGACCGTGGTCGAGTACGGCGACGATATCCTGGTTGTTGACTGCGGCATCGCGTTCCCGGACGAGGAGATGCCGGGTGTCGATCTCGTCATTCCGGACATGACGTATCTGGAGAAGAACCGCGAGCGCGTCCGCGGACTCATTCTGACGCATGCGCATGAGGATCACATCGGCGCGGTTCCGTATTTCCTGCGCAAGATTCAGGTGCCGATCTATGCCACGACGATGACGCTGGGCATTCTGGGCACGAAGCTTGCGGAGCACGGACTGACGGAGACGACGGAGCTGGTGTCCGTGGCGACCGGCGATTATTTCGAGCTCGGCTGCTTCGGCATCGAGTTCATCCGCACGAATCACTCCGTGCCGGATTCCGCCGCCATCGCCATCTCGACGCCTCTGGGCAATATCATCATCACCGGCGACTTCAAGATCGATCCCACGCCCGTGCGCGGCAAGATGATCGACCTCACCCGCTTCGGCGAGTACGGAGACGAGGGCGTGCTGCTGCTGATGTCCGACTCGACGAATGTCGACCGCCCGGGCTTCACCATGTCCGAAAGCCACGTCGGCGAGACGCTGGAGTCGTTTTTTAAGAACTGCGACCAGCGCATCATCATCGCGACGTTCGCCTCGAACGTGGACCGTATGCAGCAGGTCATCCGCATCGCGGCGAAGTATAACCGCAAGGTGGCGGTGTCCGGACGCTCGATGGAGAATACGCTGCACGTTGCGCAGGCGCTGGGATACCTGGAGATTCCCACGGGCGTGCTCATCGAGCTGTCGGCCATCGGACGCTATCCCAAGAACCGCCTGTGCATCCTTACGACGGGCAGTCAGGGCGAGGCGATGTCCGCGCTGTACCGTATCGCCTTCGCGGGACATAAGCAGATCAACATCGGCTCCGGCGACCGCGTCATCCTCGCCGCCTCGACGATTCCCGGAAACGAGAAGTCCGTCTACCGCGTCATCAACGAGCTCGTCCGTCAGGGCGCGGACGTCATCTATTCGAAGATGGCGGAGGTGCATGCCTCGGGACACGCCTCGCAGGAGGAGCTGAAGATCATGCTCGCGCTGACGCGTCCGCAGTACTTCCTGCCCGGTCACGGGGAGTTCCGGCACCTGAAGGCGCATGCGCAGCTGGCGGCAGCCTCCGGCATCCCGCCCGAGAACATCTTCATCAGCGAAAACGGACGGACGCTGGAGATTTCGGAGAAGGGTGCCAGGCTCACGACGATGGTGCCCGCGGGCAAGGTGCTGGTCGACGGTCTGGGCGTCGGAGACGTCGGGAACATCGTCCTGCGCGACCGCAAGCATCTGTCCCAGGACGGACTGATCGTCATCGTCATCTCGCTGTCCTCCGAGGATAACTCCATCATCGCGGGACCCGACATCATCACGCGAGGCTTCATCTACGTCAGAGAATCCGACGAGCTCGTGGAGGAGCTGAAGAAGCGCGTGGCCGAGGTCATACAGCGCTGCAACGACGAATGCGTCAGCGACTGGACGACGATCAAGGGCGATATCCGCGGCGAGGTGTCAAACTTCCTCTACCAGAAAACAAAGCGCTCCCCCATGGTGCTTCCGGTCATCATGGAGGTATAAAAACAATAAAAACGACCCTTCCGTTTTGCGAAAAAAAGCGGAAGGGTCGTTTTTATGCCCGCAAAAATGGGGAAATGCCTTATTCGTCCACGGTGAACTCGCCTTCGATGACGTCCGGCTGCTGATGTCGGATGATCTTCACGGCGGTGAGCATGGTGCTGATCGTCAGGATGCCGTCGGAGAGAAGCGTGATGCCCAGAAGAATTGTGAGGACGCGCGCACTGGAGACGGGACGGAAGACGAGAAGCGCTCCGCAGAGGCAGGCGAGGATGGCGCAGGCGAGGATGAGCCACCAGCGGCGCAGGCCGAAGCGGCGGGCATCCATCGTGATCTGAATCTTGAACAGCCCGTCGGCCAGAGTTACAAAGCCCAGCGTGATGCACAGGAAGTTCATGAGGCTGCCGGGATAGACCAGCATCACGATGCCCAGCACGATGAGCAGAATGCCGGTGGCCAGGTCGTACTGGAACGCAAGCCTGTAGAGGTCACGCGAGAAGTACCCGATGAGCTTCGCTGAGCCCAGCGCGATGACCAGAATGCCGCAGAGGGTTCCGGCAAGCGACAGGGAGAAATCCGGGAAAATAATGAGAACCAGCCCGAGCACGCAGAGTGCTGCGGACAGCACGACGCAGCCGATCTTTGCGGCTCGCATCGGAGCAACGGAACGCGTCATAGGGGTCTTCGTCTCCTTTATCATATCATACAAGAGCTTTTTTCGGGGGGGGTATACCCTGCCCCAAAAGCCCGCGCGGCAATACGCACACGGAAGGGGGGCAGATGCTCTTTCCTGTTTCCTATGCATGCAGTATAGCAAAGCACGGGACGTATGACAATGGACACTTTGCCCGCTTTGCAAAAAATCCGGACAGAAAAAGGGGCAGTGCCCAAAAAAAGGCACTGCCTGCCCCGCAGAGGGAAAATTTCCGGCGGGCGGGGGAGCGTGAGACGGGGCGCTTTTTTTCAGTGAGCGCCGGCCTCACCCGGAGCGGGGGAGGAGGATTCGCGGCTTCTGCGGAAAAATTCGTCGGGAAGGCCGCGGCTGAGCTCCAGGAAGCGGTGGATGTCATCGAGGCTCTGCTCCTTCATGCCCTCGCTCATCCATTTCAGACAGGCACCGAAGCATTCGCACTGCAGGAAGCGGATGAAGAGGCTGCGGTCGCGGGCGTCGAGCTCTACGCCGCGCGCGGCGGAGTCCATGTACCGTTCGATGATGCTGCCGCAGAGCTTCAGCAGATGATGCTCGAACAGGTCGCGGCTGACGGAGTTGTAGATGTGCAGCGCGGCACGGCGGTTGTCCAGCGCAAAGCGGAACGCCAGGTCGAAGCACTCCTCCAGCGAGTCGACCGTCGGATGCGACGCGATGAGCTCGGTCGCGTAGTCGGTGATGATCTCCTCGAGCAGGGACGGAATGTCCTGGAAGTGATAATAGAAGGAATTGCGGTTGATGCCGCAGTCCTCTACGATGTCGCGGACACTGATCTGCGACAGGGGCTGCTCGCCGAGGAGCTTGAGAAACGATGCCTTGATCGCGTTTTTCGTGAATCGGGGCATGCGGTATCCTCCTTTTGTACGATCCTTGAGGGAAATCCCCCCCGAAAAAAAGGGGGATGCGGCGCCTTCTTAAGGGGAAGAGGGGAAAAAGGGGGGTCAGGAGAGCTGCCGCCCGGACACATCCGGGGAAGAGACGCGGCGCAGCCGGAGCTCGACCGTGGTGCCCTGACCCCCGGCACTGTCCACGGAGAGGCCGTACTCCGTCCCGTAGTTCAGCCGGATGCGCCGGTGGACGTTGCGCAGTCCGATGCCGAAGCGCGAATCGGGCTCGTCGGCGTATATGCTCCGGCGCAGCTCGGAAAGCCGGTCCGCCGGGATGCCGTCTCCCGTATCCCGTACGGTGAGCACCAGCGCGGGATCCGCCGCATGGAGCAGCGCACCTCCGACGATGTCCTCACGGATGCCGATGTGAACCTCAAGCGGCGGACGGTCATCGGACAGGGAGGTATGCTCGCAGGAATTCTCCAGCACGGGCTGCAGGATGAAGCGCGGGACGGGGCAGGAGCCCAGGGCTCCCGGGTCGTCCACGAGGAAGCGTACGCGATCCCCCGAGCGCATGCGCATCAGCGTCATGTAATGCTCGCAGAACGCAAGCTCCTCGGTGAGCGTCCACTCGGGCGTCCACTCCGAAAAGATCGGACGCAGCAGACGGACGAGGGAAATGAGCATGTTGGCCACGACCTCGTCGCCGCGCATCTGCGCGGTGAAGCGGATGGAGGTGATCGTATTATAGATGAAGTGCGGCGTGATCTGCGCCTGCAGGCTGCGCATCTCGAAGGCGAGCTTCTCCCGCTCGTCCTCGGCGCGCTGCCGCAGAAGCTCATTCAGGCTGTCGAGCATCCGGTTGAACTGCTGCTCCAGATACAGCGGCTCCTGCGTGTCTGCGGTTTCGGGAAGACGGACGGACAGATCGCCGTCCTGCACCAGCCGCAGCGAGCTCGTCACCTCGCGGATGGGCGCGCAGAAGCGCCGCCCCCAGGGGATGAACAGGAGCACCAGCAGCACCAGCGCGATGGCGCCGGAGATGAGCGCGGTGATGATGAGCGAGTGCGAGGATGCCGTATAGACGCTGTAGGGGACGACCTTGGCGAGAACCCAGCCCGTCAGGCTGACAGGACAGGACATGATCTGACAGTCCACCCCGTCGACCTCGGCCCGAAAGGAGGAAAACTCCGCGTCCGGGTCGATGGAGGAGAAAAACGGCACGGGCTCCGCAGACGGCTCGCTTGCGAGGAGCGGCCGCCCGTCCGAGCCCAGAAGATAGACCTGGGAGGAGGAGTCTGCCAGCTGATCGCAGCAGCGCAGGAGCGCACTCTGCTGCAGGGCAAAGAGCACGGCGACCTGCTGCCCGCTCGTCTGAGGATTTGTGTAGGAGGTATATACGCCCGTGCGTACGCCGAAGACCATGTAGTCGCTGCTCTGGGACGGCTTGCGTGCATCGGAGGCGTAGTCCTGCTGGGGCAGAAGCCCCAGCCAGCGGATCTGGTAGTTCGTACCGGTGACATCCTCGAAAAGCTCGGGATGGTAGCCGGGCACGCCGGAGTACACGCTGCAGGACAGCGTGGCTCCGCAGACGGGGCCGTCCTCGCGCAGGAAGATGACGGCGCCCAGCGCGTCGTTTTCGTCCAGCGTATCGCGGACGCATTCGTCGATTTCGCGCTGCAGATGAATCCTCCGGCGCACGGAGATCTCGCCCGAGGCGGGGAACAGGTAGTCGTAGACGCAGTCCTCCTGCTCCAGACGGTAGGTGGCGGCGTTGACGGTGGTGAGCACCTCGCTGATGCGCCGGTCCGCCAGACGGAAGCCCGTCTGCGTGTTCCGCTCCGAAAGCTCCAGCGTCGAGCGGAAGGAGAAGAAGGACGTGACGAGCACGGGGATCAGAATGGCGGGGAGGATGAGCAGCAGGGACACCGAAAGCATCCGCCGGAGCATCGTCTGAGGAGCGCGGTCAGCTTTCCTCATGGCTCTTTTTCCACCGGCGCGGAGGCTGTCCCGTATACTGCTTGAAGAAGCGCGAGAAATAGGGCACGTCGGAGAAGCCGCAGGCGGAGGCGATTTCCTGAATGCTCAGGCGATCCTCCAGGAGCAGGGCGCAGGCGCGCTCCAGCCGCAGGCGTGCGATGAACTCCGAAACGGAGAGGCCAACGGCGGATTTGAAGAGAAGCGCGTAGTAGTTGGGGCTGACGCTGACCTGCCGCGCAAGCGCGGGCAGCCCCAGAGACTCCGACAGATGCTCCCCGATGTAGGCGATCGAATCCGTCAGCGCATCCCGGTACACGGGATGCAGGGAAAACTCGGGGTAGCTGCGCTCGAGAAGCTCCAGCGACTCTGCCGCTGTGGGGGAGGCGGGGATGCCCCCGCGCAGCGCACGGAGGCGGTCCTCCGACGGAAGAAAGCCGAGCCCGCCGAAGACGCGCTCTGAAAAGGCCAGGAGGGAAGAGTCAAACGATGCGCGCGAGATGCCGAAGGCGCGCTGCGCATCCTGCAGAGAGGACAGCGCCTCACGGCGAAGCGCCCCCGTCCGGTAGCCCGTACAGGCGGGATTTTCCAGAAGGTGCGCAAAAATGCGGCGGCTCGCAGCGCTTGAAAACCCGCCGTCGGAGTCCAGAAGGACGGGCTCGGAGGAAAAATACGGCTCGGAGAAGAAGGCCTCCGCACGATCGCGCAGTGCGGAGAGCCGCAGCGGAGCCGAACGGTCGAAGACATGATACAGAAGCGCCGGGACGCATTCCAGCACATCCGCAAGGTAGACCTGCGTTTCGGCAAGCGTCCGGCACAGCGTCTCGAAATCCGGCACGGATGCCGGGAGCGGGAGGGAAAACTCCGCACGTCCCTCCGAGGATGAGGCGCTCCAGAAGCCGATGGAGGAGAGCTTCTCAAGAATCGCGGCGGAGGCCGAGCGAACCTGAGCGGGGGACGCGGAGGCGGGGAAGGACGCAAGCAGCACCGCACCCGCATCGTCGGAGGAGGAGCTTTGCGCCTGCGGCGCACTCACGGGCGCACCCAGCTCATCCAGCGCGCGGCGCAGCACGGCCAGAAGATCCTCACGCGTCATGGTCGCCTTGGGCAGGTAGCCCGTTACGCCCAGCTCCATCGCCTCGTGCAGCGCACGGAAGTCCTCGATGCAGGTGACGATGATGATGCGCATGCGCGGGTTTTCCCCGCGCAGGATGCGCACAAGCTCCAGACCGCTCAGATGCGGCATGCGGATATCCGTGATCAGGATGTCCGGACACAGCTCGCGGCAGACCTCGAGCGCCCGATCCCCGTCCGAAACCGATGCGGCGATCGAAAGCCCCAGATCATTCCACGGAACGGAGGCGGCAATGCCCATGCGGCAAAGCATCTCATCTTCCGCGATCACGACGCTGTGCATGGTCAAAAATCCCCCTCTTCCCGTCTCTTATACTGTATGTGGTATTTTACCATTGCCGCATGAAAAAGTCAATGGAATGCACGGGCGAAAACCGGGGAAAATTGTACAATTCCACAGTAGAGAGCCGGTCTCCGGAGGACAATGAGAAATGGATTGTACAAGCCCTAAGTGAATTTTTGTATTGATTGTTAATAAAAAACAGACTATAATTAACAACAAGGATGGTGCTATGCACCAAAATATACGAATGGGGGCAAAGACTATGAAGAAATCACGCATAATCGCATTGATTCTCGCGGCGATGATGCTTGCGACGCTGTTCGCGGGCTGCTCGTCCGGCGGAACGGCGGCGACCACGGCTGCGGCGGGTGCTGCCGCATCGACGACCGCGCCGAGCGCGGACAAGGGTTCGGGTGAGCCCGACGTCGTCAGCTTCGGCGACGGCATCGGCTACCAGCGCGAGCCCTGCGGCTGGTGGGAAACCGAAATTGCTGCGGCGATCCTCGAGCGTGCGAACGTCGCGATCGACTACGTGCTTCTGGACGGCGACAAGTACGCGCTGGAGCTTGCCTCCGGTGAGCTGCAGGACGTCATGTATACCGCAGACTCCACCAAGGTAAAGGAAATCATCGACTCCGAGCTGGCGCTGGATCTGCTGCCGGTCGCGGACAAGTACTTCCCCAACCTCCTGAATGAGGAGTATGCGCAGTACGTCGGACTGGTCAAGATGATGTCCGGCAAGGATAAGCTGTACTTCATCCCCGAGCACGTCGGCAAGGAGCTGCCCGGCGGAGGCGTCGAGCTCGCCCGCGGCTACTATGTGCGCTGGGACTGGTACAAGGAGATCGGATGCCCCGAAATCAACAGCGATGACGACTTCATCGCCGCGATGGAGCAGATGGTCGCGAACCATCCGACCACCGAGGACGGCAAGAAGGTCTACGGCATCGGACTCTCGGATTCCCTTACGAACTGGTATTACCACGCGGTCTTCACGAACATCAAGTGCAACCCCTGGACATTCCAGAGCTATCTGTATCAGCAGTCCGCCGTCACGGGAGAGCTGCTGAACGGCTACATGGACGTTGAAAACTCCTCCTTCTGGTCCTCCATGGAGTTCTACAACAAGCTGTGGAACAAGGGCCTTCTGGATCCCGATTCCTTCACCATGACGGGCGACGACGTGTCCGTCAAGCATGCGGCCGGCCAGTACGCCGCGTGCCCGAACGGCAAGCACTCCAAGCTCTACGATACCATGAAGGAAACCGATCCCAATACCCTTGCGGGTTATGCCAGCGTCCCCTCCAAGAACCAGCTCGTCTTCGCGGATAACCCCAACCCCTCCGGCTGGTATCCGTCCTTCACCGTGTACATCTACTCCAAGTCCCAAAACTGGGAGCCCGCGCTGCGCATGTGGAACGAGGTCTTTGACCTTGACACCCAGCGTGAAGTGTACTGCGGCCAGGAAGGCAAGTACTGGAACTACGTCGACGGCGTCCCGACGCTGACGGATGAAGCCGTCGCGATCTACGCCGGCACGAGTGAGACCTCCAACGAGACCATCGGCCTCGGCGGCTCCGGACCGTTCGTCGTCCTGCAGACCTCTGAGTATCACACCGACGGCTATCTGCTTGACCTCTTCGATTCCGCCGAGATGCGTGCCCTGGGCATGACGCCTCTGCAGAAGGACGTCGCCGAGTACTACGGCGTGACCGTTCCCGCCGAAGCCGGCTACAAGTACGTTGAGAGCGGCGATACCGTTGACTGGTCGAACACCTACGGCACCGAGCTCCTCGCGGGCGCGATGACCGCGATCCCGACCGACATCAGCCGTATTCTGGAAAAGTGCAACGACATCCTGTACCGCAACATCGCCGATCTGGTCATGGCCGAGACTCAGGAAGAGTTTGAAGCTCTGCGCGCCTCCATCCTGGAGGAGCTCACCGCCGCGGACGAAGCCTCCGCGTGGGCGTGGTGCAGCGCCGAGTTTGACAAGGCCATCGAGACCATCAAGCCGATCATGGGTTATTAATCCCGGGGAAAAATCAGTCAGAGTAACATTACAGCCAAGTGAATCGAACCTGACGCGTTGCAGGGGCATCCTGTGACGAACCGAAAGCGGGGGGGCGAAGGATTGACTCTCGAGAATAAACCCTTCGTCCCCCGCACGCATACCATGAAAGGCGGGATATCGTTCTTATGACAAAGACAAAGGCTCCGGCGAACGGAAAGCCGAAGACACGCGGCATGAGAAAGAACTGGGAGCTCTTTTTCGTTGCACTGCCGTTCATGATCATGCTGATCATGTTCTCCTACGTCCCTCTTGCGGGCTGGATTATCAGCTTTTTCGAGTATAAGCCCGGCCGCGCCCTGTTTGACTGCAACTTCGTCGGACTGAAGTACTTCAAGTACTTCCTGACCGACCGCGACGTCCTTCGCGTGCTGAAGAATACGCTGGTTTTTTCCGGAATCGGCTATCTGCTCTCCCCGCTGCCCGTGCTGTTTGCCATCGGCCTGAACGAGATCAGCTGCACGCGCTTCAAGAAGATTGCGCAGACCATGACGACGCTGCCGCATTTCATCTCGATGATTATCGTCTACGCCCTGGCATTTGCCATGTTCTCCGGCGAAGGCGTCATCAATACCGTCCTTGCGAATCTCGGAAGCTCCGCGAAGATCGACTGGCTCACCAACAAGAAGATCGTCTATCTGTTCCAGACCTGCATCAGCCAGTGGAAGGGGCTGGGCTGGAGCTCGATCATCTACATCGCCGCCATCTCGGGCATCGAGCAGGATCAGTACGAGGCGGCGGCCATCGACGGAGCGGGACGCTTCCGTCAGGCGCTGCACATCACGATCCCCGGCATCATGCCGACCTTCCTCGTACTCTTCCTCATGGCCATCGCGAACTTCATGAGCACGGGCTTCGAGCAGTACTACGTCTTCCAGAACTCCATGGTCTATTCCAAAATCGAGGTGCTGGATCTGTACGTGTACAAGCAGGGTCTGAAGCTCTTTGACTACTCGTATTCGACAGCCATCGGCATCATGAAGTCGATCATCAGCATCGTGCTGCTGTTCGTGGCGAATGCGCTGGCGCGCCGTGTCCGCGGCACCAACATCTTTTAAGGGGAGGGAAGACATATGGCCTCAAAGCACCGGGTTTCATTCGGACGCGCGCTGTTCAGCACGCTGAATTACGGATTCTTCGCGCTTTTCACGTTCATCTGTGTCTATCCTCTCTGGTACGTATTCATCTACGTCATCTCCGATCCCGCTCAGGTGAAGTCTCACACGGTGACGCTGTTTCCGCTCGGATTCTCGATGTACAACCTGCAGAGGGTCATGCAGCTGGAGGGCATCGGACACGCGCTGTTCATCTCGGTCGCGCGTACGGTCATCGGCACGCTGCTGTCGCTGGCGTCCTGCATGCTTCTGGGATACATTTTCTCGAAGCAGAACGTGCCCTTCCGCAAGCTGATGTACCGCATTCTGGTCGTGACGATGTACGTCGGCGGCGGTCTGATTCCGTATTATCTGACGGTCAAGGCCTACGGACTCCTGAACACCTTCTGGGTCTATGTCGTCCCTCCGGTTTCGGCGTACTACGTCATCCTGATCAAGACCTATGTCGAGCAGCTCCCGCCGTCGCTTGAGGAGAGCGCGCTCATAGACGGTGCAAGCTACATGCGCATCTTCATGCGCATCATCATGCCGCTCTCCATCCCGATCGCGGCGACGATCACGATCTACGCGGCCGTCGAGCAGTGGAATGCGTGGTTCGACAACCACATCTACACCTTCGCGGTCGACAACCTGACCTGTCTGCAGTATCTGCTGTACAACTACCTGAACGAGGCGCAGCGTCTGGCCGACCTGCTGGAAAGCACGCACGTCACGCAGGAAATCGAGCAGAGAGCTCAGAACCTGACGCCCATGGGCGTCCGCATGACGGTCACGCTGATCACGGTTCTGCCGATCATCTGCGTCTATCCGTTTTTGCAGAAGTACTTCATCAAGGGTATCCTCATCGGCGCCGTCAAGGGCTGATGAGCGCGCATCCCTTTGTCAGCATCGCCCCGAAGCCACGCTCCGTCCCTTTTATAAAAAAGGACGGGGCGTGCTTTTTTTCATGCGGCACAAGTCCCTAAAAATAAAGCCCCGGGCTCCCAGCCGCCCCCCGCGCTCATGACGGCCGGCGGCGATTCCTGACGGGGAGCCTTTTTTTCCCTCCTCTTGCCATTCCCGCCCGCCTGTGGTATACTTTGAGGGAGGAATCGGGGGGATGTACCCGTGAACCTACGAAAACAACAGGGAGGCCATCCTGTACATCATGCCGTTGTATCGAAGCCGCAGCCATGATCCGTGGGAAAATCTCGCGGCGGAGGAGTATCTTCTGGACCATGTCGCCGCTCCGTCGCTCTATCTGTGGCGCAATGACGATACCGTCGTCATCGGACGGCATCAGAACGCCTGGGCGGAGTGCGACATCCGTGCGCTGGAGGACGGCGGGGGGAGACTCGCACGGCGGCTTTCGGGCGGAGGTGCGGTGTATCACGACCTGAGAAACCTAAACTTCACCTTCCTCATGCCGCGCGAAATGTATGACCGCGAGCGGCAGACGGCGGTGATTCTGAGAGCCGTGCAGTCCCTGGGCATCCGCGCGGAGGCTACGGGACGCAATGACCTGCTCGCCTGCGGACGTAAGTTTTCCGGGCATGCCTTCTGCTTCCGCGAGCGCTCGGCGTACCATCACGGCACGATCCTGCTCGATACGGATGTGGAGCGCATGATGCGCGTACTCACGGTGGATGCCTCGAAGCTTTCGTCAAAGGCCGTAGCCTCGGTGAGGGCGAGAGTGGTGAACCTGAGGGAGCTGAGGCAGGATCTGGACGTGGAGCTCATGGCGGAGGCGCTGACGAAGGCCTTCCGCGGGGAGTACGGAGAGACGGGAGACGTGACCGATACGGGGGAGCTTCCACGCGGGGAGATCGCGCCGCTGCGGGAAAAATACGCCTCGTGGGACTGGCGCTTCGGCGAGACGCCGCGCTTCGACGTGCGGATTGCGGGACGCTTTGACTGGGGCACGGTCGATCTGCGGCTGGAGCTGCGCGATGCACGGGTGGCGAATGCCGTGCTGTATACGGATGCGCTGGATACGGAGCTGGGGGAGAGACTGCGCAGCTGCATCACGGGAGTGCCCTACGATGCGCAGAGCATCACGGGGGCGCTTGCGCATGAGGGACGGGAGATGTCCGCTTTGGGAGAGCTGATTGCCCGGAGCATGTAGCCCGTCATGCCATAAAACGGACGCCAATAATCCTGATGGAGGAATATACATGTATCGGTATGCGATATTTGATCTGGACGGGACGCTTCTGTATACGATTCCGGATCTGACGGACAGCGTGAACGGGGCACTTGCGCATTTCGGACTGCCTCCGCGCACGGAGGCCGAGGTGCAGAGCTTCATCGGCTCGGGGCGCACGAATCTGATGCGCCGCGCGTCGGGACTTGAGGATGAGGAGACGCTGGGAAAGCTCTGCCTGTACTATGACGAGCTCTACGGGGCGAATTACCATCGCCGCACGACCGCCTATGCGGGAATTTACGAGGCGCTGCAGGTGCTGCAGGACGCAGGCATCCGGATGGCGGTGCTTTCGAACAAGCAGAATATGATGACGGTCAATCTGATTGCGGAGTGCCTGCCCGGGATCCGCTTCGACGCGGTCTTCGGCCAGCGCGCAGGCGTTCCGCTGAAGCCCGATCCGACGGCGGTGCGGGAGATCATGGCGCTCATGGGCGCTGCAGCGGAGGAGACGGCGTACTTCGGCGACAGCGATGTGGATGTCCGCACCGCGCTGAATGCGGGCGCGGGACTCTTCGCCGTGACCTGGGGCTTTCGCTCCGAGGAGACGCTTCGGGCGGCGGGCGCGGAGAGGATGCTCCGCAGCCCCTCCGAGATTCCGGGCGTTTTCGGGCTGTGAGGCTCCCGGAGCCGCGAGGAGGCTGGAGGGCGGAGCTTTTGGACATGGGCTCCATCGTGCTGGGCACGCTGATCATGGCATCGGCCTATCCGATGTTCTTCGTGCCGTGCAGCATCGCTCCGGGCGGCTTTTCAGGACCATTCTGCACATCCTTTTCGGCGTCCCGGTCGGCCTTATGAATTTCCTGCTCTGTCTCCCGCTCTTCACGCTGAGCTTCAGAAAGCTGGGCCGGAGGTTTTTCGTGCGCTCCCTGATTGCGACGGGACTCTCGTCGCTCTTCATCGACATCCTGCCGCTGCCCGCGGTGACGGAGAACCTGCTTCTGGCGGCGGTCTTCGGAGGCGTACTGCTGGGCATCGGGCTGGGACTGGTCATGCGCGCGAATGCGACGACGGGCGGCAGCGACATGGCGGGCGCTCTGCTGCACGACCGCTTTCCGCTGTTCACCGTCGGAGGCTTCACCTTCGCACTGGACGGACTGGTCATTCTCGCATCGGCACTCTGCTTCTCGATCGAGGCCGGACTTGTGGCGGTCATCGCGGTTTTCGTGCAGTCCGTACTGATGGACCGCATCGTGCGCGGCTTTGACAACGCGCTGGCCTATATGATTCTGTCGGAGAAAAACGAGCAGATTTCGAAGCGGCTGATGGACGAGCTGGAGCGCGGCGTGACGCTCTTTGACGCTGCGGGCGCGTACTCGGGAAGGAGCACGAAGGCGGTGCTCTGCGTATTGAGAAAGACGCAGGTCGCCGCACTCAGAGCCATTGTGCGGGAGGAGGATCCGAACGCATTTGTCATTGCGGCGGATGTTTCCGAGGTCATGGGCGAAGGCTTCGCCCGACTGGGATAAATTTTGGGGAGGTAAGAATCATGCAGAGAGTGTACGAATTTCTGAAGGCTGCGGGCACATATTTTCTGGCGACGGACGAAAACGGTCAGCCGCGCGTGCGTCCCTTCGGCACGGTGGACATCTACAACGGTCAGCTCACCATCCAGACCGGACGGAAGAAGGACTGCTACCGCCAGATGAAGGAGAACCCGAGGGTGGAAATCTGCGCCGTCCGCGGCGGCGAGTGGATCCGCATCGAGGCCGTGGCGCGCGAGTGCGGGGACATCGAGGCCGAGCGCCATATGCTGGAGAGCTACCCCGAGCTCCAGAGCATGTATCAGCCCGGCGACGGCAACACCGTCGTGCTGGCGCTGACCGACGGACGCGCCGTCATCTCGTCCTTTACGGCGCCGCCCGTTGAAATCCGCCTGTAAATCAGAACCGGCGCAAATAAAAAAGCGTCCGTACCCGAAAAAAGACGTGTACGGACGCTTTTTTTATTTGCCGATTGCGGGGGGGGGGGAGAGAGCGTCAGACGCGCTCGAGCTTCGGAGCCAGGGTGCGCGTGAGGACGAGCGCCATCGCGATTTTCAGGGCATCCGGCAGGATGAAGGGCAGGACGCAGGCCGCGAGCGCCGCGGAGTAGGTCATGGCTCCGGAGGTGCGGGTGTAGACCGTGACGAACCAGACCGTTCCGAAGGCATAGCAGGTGATGAGGCCTGCCGCCATGCCGAGACCGCAGCGCCAGAGGGCGCGGCTGCGGCGGACGATGAGCCAGTAGACGAGGGCGGAGGCGAGAAAGCCCAGAATATACCCTCCGGTGCTGCCGAGCAGCACGCCGATGCCTCCGCGGAAGCCGGAGAAGACGGGCAGTCCCACGAGGCCCAGGAGGACGTAGCAGAGAACGGCGACAGTCCCCTGAGCTCCGCCCAGCAGTCCGAGCGTGAGAAAGACGGCGAAGGTCTGGAGCGTAAAGGGCACGGCTCCGGGAACGGTAATCCATGCGCAGACGGCGATGAGAGCCGCAGCGAGCGCACAGCGGACAAGGTCACGGGTATTCACGCGATTGCCGGAAGATGCGGACATGGGGAAAAGACTCCTTTTTTTAAAAAAAGATTGCTGTTTTGACAGGCGGCAAGGGTTACTATACCACAATCCGCGCCCCGATGCAAGAGAAAACAGGGGCTTGAAGGCATCTCCGGGAGAATAAAAAGAAGGCGGGGGAGGACAGAGAGGAGCACTCCCCAAAAAAGAAAAAGGGGGTTTTCATTTTCCTCCGAATGGAGTATACTATAGGGAAAGTCCCCGCAGGAGCGGAAAATCGGACGGAAAAGAGGAAGGATATGCGCAGGCT
Organism: Butyricicoccaceae bacterium; assembly: GCA_963630045.1. Taxonomy (GTDB): domain Bacteria; phylum Bacillota; class Clostridia; order Oscillospirales; family QAMX01; genus JAAZKA01. The sequence continues at coordinate 15,362 of CAVGLF010000018.1, forward strand.
TGCGGTTTATCTGAAGGGGTATGGGAAGGAATGCATCCTGGCTCCGCTGTTCAAGCTGCTGGAGGTCGTGTTCGATCTGCTGGTGCCCGTCGTCGTCGCGAAGATGATCGACGTGGGTGTCGCGCAGGACGACCGCCGGTATATGGCGTGCTGCTTCGGGATTCTGATCCTGATGGCGGCGGTGGGACTGGGATGCACCATCTGTGCGCAGTTTTTCGCGGCGAAGGCCTCGGTCGGCGCGGCATCGAAAATGCGGCAGGCGGTGTTTGACCATGTCCAGAGCCTTTCATTCACGGAGCTTGACAGGCTCGGCGGCGATACGCTCATCACGCGTCTGACGGGCGACATCAACCAGGTGCAGAACGGTCTGAATATGGGGCTCAGGCTCCTGCTGCGCAGCCCGTTTGTCGTGCTGGGCTCGATGATCATGGCCTTTACCATCGATGTGCGCTGCGCCGTGGTCTTTGCCGTGACGATCCCGATCCTGTTCGCGGCGGTCTTCGCCATCATGCTCGTGAGCATCCCGCTGTTCGGAAGGGTGCAGACGGCGCTGGACAGGGTGACGGGACTGACGCGTGAGAATCTGACGGGCGTGCGCGTCATCCGTGCCTTCTGCCGCGAGGAACGCTCCGTGGAGGAGTTCGACCGCAGCAGCCGCGAGCTGACGGGGCTTTCGGAGTTTGTCGGACGCATCTCCGCTCTGCTGAATCCGCTGACCTATGTGCTCATCAATATTGCGGCCGTGGTGCTCATCCGCAGATCGGCCGTCGAGGTCAATCTCGGCGATCTGGCGCAGGGTCAGGTTGTGGCTCTGTACAATTATATGCTCCAGATCATCGTGGAGCTCATCAAGCTCGCGTCCCTCATTATTACGCTGAACAAGGCCATGGCCTGCGCGCGCCGTGTGGCGGATGTGCTCGGTACGGACAGCAGCATGAGCTTCCCCGAGACCGATGCGCCCGCCGTTCCGAACGCGCCCTCCGTCGAGTTCCGCCATGTGCGCTTTGCCTATGAGGATGCCGGAGCGCCGAGCCTGTCCGATATCAGCTTCTCGGTGCGGCGCGGTCAGACCGTCGGCATCATCGGAGGCACCGGCGCGGGCAAGAGTACGCTGGTACACCTGATTCCGCGCTTCTACGACGCGGGAGAGGGAGAGGTGCTTCTGGACGGACGGGACGTGCGCAGCTATACGCGCGGCACGCTCCTCCGCAAGGTCGGCATCGTGCAGCAGAAGGCGGTGCTCTTCGCCGGGACGATCCGCGACAACCTGAGATTCGGAGCGGAGAACGCGGACGACGCGGCGCTGTGGGAGGCGCTGGAGGCCGCACAGGCGGGAGACGTCGTGCGGGGAAAGCCCGGGCAGCTCGATTTCGAGCTTGAGCAGAACGGACGAAATCTCTCGGGCGGTCAGAAGCAGCGCATGTCCATCGCCCGGACGCTGGTGTGCCGTCCGGAGGTGCTGATCCTTGACGACAGCTCCAGCGCGCTGGACTTTGCAACGGATGCCGCACTGCGCCATGCCGTGCAGAGCCTTCCGTGGAAGCCGACGACCTTCCTCGTGTCGCAGCGCATCATGGGCATCCGGCAGGCCGATCTCATCCTCGTGCTGGACAACGGACGGCTTGCGGGACAGGGCACGCATGACGAGCTGATGAGGGACTGCCGGATCTATCGGGAGATCTATGAGTCCCAGTACCCAGAGGAAAACACGAGTAAGGAGGGATGACGCGTGAAGAAACGAGCGATCAATACGGAACAGTACGGGCACACGATCGGAAAGCTTGTGCGGCGCATCGGACGGTACCGCGGCATCCTGATTCTGAGCATCCTTCTGGCGGCGCTGTCCGTCGTGCTCCAGCTCTATGTGCCGGTGCTCTTCGGCGATGCGATCGATCAGATCGTGGCGGAAAACCGCGTGAATTTCGAGGCCTGCGCGGGGTATCTCGGACGCATCCTCGTGCTGGTGGTGCTGTCGTCGGCAGCTTCGTGGGCGATGAGCCTTCTCAACAACCGCATGACCTACCATATCGTCGAGGATCTGAGAGGCGAGGCGGTGCGCCATATCCAGAGGCTGCCGCTTGCGTATCTCGACCGGCACAGTGCGGGCGACATCGTCAGCCGCGTCATCGCGGATACGGATATCCTCTCGGACGGGCTGCTGCTGGGCTTTACGCAGCTGTTCTCCGGAGTTGTGACGATTCTCGTGACGATTGCGTTCATGCTTTCGAAGAACGTCCGCATCACGATCCTCGTCATCTGCATGACGCCCGTGAGCTTCCTCGTGGCGAAGTTCATCTCCTCACGCTCCTATAAGATGTTCCGCCGCCAGAGCGAGACGAGAGGACGGCAGACGGCGCTGATCGACGAGATGATCGGCAGCGGGAAGACCGTGCATGCCTTCGGCTACGAAGGCCGCGCCTCGAAGCGCTTTGCGGAGATCAACTCGGAGCTTGAGAAGTACAGCCGCGAGGCGGTCTTCTACAGCAGCCTGACGAATCCCTCCACGCGCTTTGTCAACAACTGCATCTACGCCGGAGTCGCGCTCATCGGAGCGCTCATCATCCCGGGCGGGAGCCTCAGTGTCGGCGGACTTTCCGTGATGCTCTCCTACGCAAGCCAGTATATGAAGCCCTTCAACGACATCAGCTCCGTGATTACGGAGATGCAGAACGCGCTGGCCTGTGCGGCGCGCATCTTCGAGCTGCTGGATGAGCCGGAGGAGAGCGCGGAGCCCGCCGAAGAGCAGAGCGGGAGCCGGGCACAGACCGCGGGACGGGTGGACATCCGCGACGTGCGCTTCAGCTACGACAAGAGCCGCAGCCTGATCGAAGGCTTCAATCTCCATGTCGAGCCGGGTCAGTGCATCGCCATCGTCGGCCCCACAGGCTGCGGCAAGACGACGTTCATCAATCTGCTCATGAGGTTCTATGACATCGACGCGGGCACCATCTCCATTGACGGGCGGGATACCTCGCGGATGACGAGGCATGAGCTGCGGAGCAGCTTCGGCATGGTGCTGCAGGAGACGTGGATCATGCAGGGCACGGTGCGCGAGAACATCCGCTTCGGACGGCCGGATGCGAAGGATGAGGAGATCATCCGGGCAGCGAAGGCCGCGCACAGCTGGGAGTTCATCGAACGGCTTCCGCGGGGGCTGGACACCGTCCTGCGTGAGGACAGCCTCAGCCAGGGCCAGAAGCAGCTTCTGTGCATCACGCGCGTCATGCTCTGCCTGCCGCCGATGCTGATTCTGGACGAGGCGACGTCCTCCATCGATACGCGCACGGAGCTGAAGGTGCAGGAGGCCTTTGACCGGCTCATGCAGGGGCGCACGAGCTTCATCGTCGCCCACAGGCTTTCGACCATCCGCCGCGCCGACTGCATCCTCGTCATGCGCGACGGGAAGATCATCGAGCAGGGCGGTCATGCGGAGCTTCTTGCGCGCGGCGGCTTCTATGCGCATCTCTACAACAGCCAGTTCGAGGCAACGGCAGAGTAAAAATTTGAGAAAAATGTCTACAGACCGTTGACAGGAATTGAAACTCATGGTACAATGTGTACAAATCAAAGTAAGTGGTGGAGTCTGTCATAAAGTGTCGCCCGAGCGATTGCTTTATTTATTTTGATTTGCTGCACGGAAGAAACGCGAAAAAAACAGGTATGCTGCGGCAAAGGCAGAACACTGACGAAAAATCAGGTGTTCTGCCTTTTTTTCATGAAGATCAGAATGAAAAAAGGCTGCAAGGCATGGTTTCCCCCGAAAAGCACAGAAAGGAGGGAATTGGGGGAAAAAAGGGGAGAAATTCCGTGATAAATCCACCCTTACGGCGGTACGCGAAACAAAACAGGAATAAGGGAGGATTATATCGGACATGGAAACTCAAGTGTCGCTGTTTTACGGATTATCGTTTCTCACCGCCGCGCTGGCGTTCGCCTTCGCCGTATACCTGTACTGCTGGGTCAAAAAGCAGAAAACGACAAACCCGAAAATCATCGAAGTATCCGAGCTGATCCGTCAGGGAGCGAATACGTTTCTGAGGCGCGAGTACCGCATTCTCGCCGCGTTCGCTGCTGCCGTCGCGGTGCTGCTCCTGCTCTTCCTGCCGTCTCCCATCTGGAAGGGCGAGCCGCTGCGCAATGTGGAAATGGCACTGGCGTACCTCGCGGGTACGGCGCTGTCCGCCGTAGCCGGCAAGATCGGCATCCTCGTCGCGACGATGGCGAATTCCCGCGCCGCCGAGGGCGCGCAGGAGGGCGTGCGTCCCGCGTTCCTCATCGGCTTCCGCGGAGGCGCCGTCATGGGACTCCTCGTCGTGGGATGCTCGCTGTTCGGCGTGGCGCTGGTGCTCATGATCGTGGGCGATTCCTCGATTCTTCTGGGCTTCTCCTTCGGCGCGAGCTCGCTGGCGCTGTTCGCCAAGGCGGGCGGCGGTATCTTCACGAAGACGGCTGACGTTTCCGCGGATCTCACGGGCAAGGTCGAGCTCGGCATTCCCGAGGACGACCCGCGCAACCCTGCCGTCATCGCGGACAATGTCGGAGATAACGTCGGCGACGTTGCCGGCATGGGCGCGGATCTCTTCGACTCCAATGTCGCCGCAATGGCCTCGGCGCTCGTTCTCGCGCAGTCGCTGTCGGGCAGCGGGTATGACAACGTGTCGATGGTATTCTGCTACGCGCTCCTGGGTCTTCTGGCCTCGATCATCGGCATCGCCTCGGCGAGAATCGGCAAACACGGGAGCCCGACGCGTGCGCTGAACTCCTCCACCTATGTCACGACCGCCGTATTTCTGGTGCTGACGGCTCTGGCCAACGTGATCTTCAAAGGATTCTCCTGGAGAATCTGGGGCGCGGCGGCGACGGGTCTTCTGGTCGGCGTCATCATCGGCATCACGACGGACTACTTTACGGATGACTCCAAGCCCATCGTGCGCAAGGTCGCGCATGCCTCCGCGACGGGCCCCGCGTTCACGATCCTGTCGGGTATCTCCTACGGTTTCATCTCCTCTCTTCCGGCCATGGCGGGCATCGCGGTCGCCGCGCTGACGGCATATAAGATCTGCGAGCCCATGGGACCGGGCTACGCCATCTTCGGCATCTCGATGTCGGCGGTCGGCATGCTCTCCATCGTCGGCATGATCATCTCCAACGACGCCTACGGCCCGATCGTGGACAACGCAAGAGGACTTGCGGAAATGGGCGGACTCGGCGAGGAGACCATCCGCACGGCGGATGAGCTGGACAGCGCGGGCAATACCGTCAAGGCCGTGACGAAGGGATTCTCCATCGCGGCGGCGGGACTCACGGTCATTTCGCTTCTGGGCGCGTTCCTCACGGAGGCGAACTCCGCACTCGCGGCGGCGGGCAGGGAGCTCATGACGGGCTTCGATGTCATGTCCCCCACGGTATTCTTCGGAATCCTGATCGGCGCGGCGATTCCCGCGGTCTTCTCCGCCATGCTGATTCTGGGCGTGGACCGCAATGCGCAGCGTATGGTCGAGGAAATCCACCGTCAGTTCAAAACCATCCGCGGCCTGAAGGAGGGCAGGGAGGGCGTTCGTCCCGAGTATGACCGCTGCATCGACATCGCGACGACGGGCTCGCTCCGGGAGCTGATTCCGGCGGGACTCATGACCATCATCGCAACGGTGATCGTCGGATTCATCGGAGGACCGCAGGCCATCGGAGGCTTCCTCCTCGGAAACATCGTATCGGGACTCCTCCTGGCGCTCTTCATGTCCAACTCCGGAGGACTCTGGGATAACGCGAAAAAGTACGTCGAGACGGGTGCCGAGGGCGGACGCGGCAGCGAAGCTCATAAGGCCGCCGTCATCGGAGACACCGTCGGCGATCCCTTCAAGGATACGGCCGGTCCGTCCATCAATACGCAGATTACGGTCGTCTCGCTGGTCGCGTCCCTGCTTTCCGCGGCCTTCGTAGCGTTCTCCATCTTCGGATAAGAAACCGGTGCCCCGAAAAATGACAAATTTCCCGTCCTCACATACTTATGAGGACGGGAAATTTCAAACAGAGCTAAATTACGCGAGCGCCGAGGCGATGTCCTCCAGGGTATCCGCAAAGACGATGCGGCGCTGACGCTCGGGCGTCGAGAGGCCGGAGTCGATCATGCGGCCCAGCTGCGCGCGAAGGGGCTCGTAGTAGCCGTTCAGATTATACAGGATGCACGGCGCATCGAGAAAGTCCAGCGAGACGAGGGACATGATCTCGGAAATTTCCTCCAGCGTGCCCGTGCCGCCGGGAAAGGCGATGAAGGCGTCGCCCAGCTCGATCATTTTCGCCTTGCGCTCGGACATGTTCCGCGTGACGATGAGCTCCGTGATGGCATCGTACTGGAACTCCGAATCGATGAAGATCTGCGGCTCGACGCCCGTGACGTGGGCTCCGGCGGCCAGCGCGCTTTCGGCAAGCTCACCCATGAGCCCCATGCGCGAGCCTCCGTAGATCAGAGTATGTCCGTTTTCGCCGATCCACTGCCCGAGTGCGCGTACGGCCCGCCGAAGAGCAGGGTCGGAGCCGGTGCTGGCTCCGAGATATACCGTGATGTTCATATCGGAATGCTCCTTGTCAGCATAATCTGCGGGGGAGAAAGAACGTCCCGCAGTCCGCGGCGCATCCGCGCCTTTTCGGAGGGGGAAGAAAAAAAGCACGATGATTTATGGGAAAATCACCGTGCTGCTTTGCATGGTCGGAGTGAGAGGACTTGAACCTCCGGCCTCTTGGTCCCGAACCAAGCGCTCTACCAAACTGAGCTACACCCCGTTGTACCTGCCAACGAGTCCATATTATACCGCATCCGAACGGCTTTGTCAAGAGAAATTTTTCCGCAGGGAAGACAAAACGGATTGTAAAAAATCGGGGGGAGGGATCCATGCGGGGAACTTTCCCTCCCGGGGGGAGGGG
>CAVGLF010000019.1:0-7627 GCA_963630045.1 Butyricicoccaceae bacterium
GGCTGCGTATGCAGCGCATCCCTGCTCTCTGTAAAAAAATCGTCCGTCTGAAACCTTTTTTTGGGGGGAACAATGCCCTTTGCCTTCGCAAAAACTCAAAGCCGGCTTCCGTCTCAATCCGTAATTTCGACGTCAGGGACCTCTGTTTTTCTGCTCACAGGGCATTATACCATATGCGCAAAGCTTTTGCCATCCGGCAAAGCGCACAAAATCCCCGGTTCTTCTCCCCTGGCGATTCGTGACTTTCGGAACGGCTGATTTTGCGGCAAGCCGGGTTTTCTTTTGAAAAAGTACTTGCAATCCTCTTCATTTGGATGTATAATACAGTGTCGATGTATGACCACGCTATACTATGTGATGGAGGAACTCCCTATGATTTCTGCTGGCGATTTTCGCAACGGCGTAACCTTTGAAATGGACGGTCAGGTGCTTCAGATCGTCGAGTTTCAGCATGTAAAGCCCGGCAAGGGCGCGGCTTTCGTTCGCACCAAGCTGAAGAACGTCATCACCGGTGCCGTTGTCGAGCGCACCTTCAACCCCACTGATAAGTTCCCGCCGGCGTTTGTCGAGCGCAAGGACATGCAGTACCTGTACAACGACGGTGATCTGTATTACTTCATGGACCCCGAGTCCTTCGAGCAGATTCCGATCAACAAGTCCACCCTGTCCGACAACTTCAAGTTCGTCACGGAAGAGACCATGTGCAAGATCGTGTCCTATAAGGGCAACGTCTTCGGCGTCGAGCCTCCGAACTTCATGGATCTTGAGGTTACCGATACCGAGCCCGGATTTGCCGGAAACACCGCCACCAACACCTATAAGCCCGCGACTCTGCAGACCGGCGCCGAGATCAAGGTCCCGCTGTTCATCAACATCGGCGACAAGATCAAGATCGACACCCGCACCGGCGAGTATCTGTCCCGCGCGTAAGTCTTTTTGCCCTTTTTGTACGCGAAAAACGCGTTGGATTTCCCGCGCAGGCTGACCGTACACCATTGAACCGAAAATATTCTGGAGGAAACAAACCATGACCATTACCGAAAAAGTGGCGTATGTGAAGGGTCTTGTCGCCGGTCTCGAACTGGACGGCTCTACCAAGGAAAACAAGGTTATTCTGGCCATGCTGGACGTGCTCGACGAAATGGCCTCCTCCCTCACCGACTGCGAGGATGACATCATCTCCCTGGGCGAGGAAATCGACTCCTTAACCGAAAGCATCTCCGACCTCGAGGATGCCGTGTACGACGAGGACGAGGACGAGGATGACGACGAGGATTACGAGGATGAGTACGACGAAGACGAGGATGACGACGATTCCGAGTTCTTCCAGTTCACCTGCCCCGACTGCGGCGAGAAGATCTATCTGGACGAGGACATTCTGGACAAGGGTACCGTCAAGTGCAAGGCCTGCGGCCGCGAAATCTCCTTTGAGATCGTGGACGAGGACGGCTGCGAGGACTGCAGCGCGTGCGAAGGCTGCGGCAGCGGCGAGGAGAATAACGACTAAGTCTCCCCCTTTCTGTCCCCTTCGCGTTCTCGCGAAGGCCTTTTTCCCCCCCTCATACATCTTTTTGAGTGCTTTGTGAATATGCGGCGCATGCGGGCAGATAAAATGCCCGTATGCGCCGCTTTTTTGCGCCGGTTTTGCAAAGACTGCGGCTTTTATTCACACGATGCTGCTTGAATCCGGGGCTTTTCTGTGGTATACTGATAAAAATCCACCCGGAAAATCCAACCCCATTACGTTTAAATATAAGGAGACCTCCCCGCATGGTTTATAATCAGATCAAGAACATACTGCCCCATTTTCGCTTTGAGGGAACCTACGCCTCTGCCTGCGAGGTGCATTCCGGCAACATCAACAATACCTACCACCTGCAGTACAGGCAGGGCGGACAGACGCATCACTATATTCTGCAGAGCGTCAACACCTACGTCTTCCGCGACCCCTATGCCGTCATGGAGAATATCGAACGCATCACCTCGCATCTGCGCCGCAAATTCATTGCGGCGGGCGAGGATCCCTCGCGCCGCGTTCTGGAGATCATCCACACAACGGACGGCGAGACGATGTATAAAAACGGCGGCTACTGGCGCGCCTACCGATACATCGAAAACGCCACGGCGTATGACGCCATCACCCGTCTGCCCCAGTTTGAAGAGGCCGGACGCGCCTTCGGCGAGTTCCAGCGTCTGCTCTGCGACTTTCCCGTCTCCGAGCTGCATACGACCATTCCCGATTTTCACAACACGACCAAGCGCTTCTATGCCTTCGTCCGCGCCGTCTCCGAGGACAAGGCCGGACGCGTGCGGGATCTTGAGCCGGAAATCGAGTTCATGTTCGACCGACGCCGTGCCATGGGCTCCATCGTCCGTGAGCTCGACCGCGGCACCCTGCCGCTGCGCGTGACGCACAACGATACCAAGATCAACAATGTCATGATCGACAACGATACGGACAAGGCCGTCTGCGTCATCGACCTCGATACCGTCATGCCCGGCTCCGCCCTGTATGACTACGGCGATGCCATCCGCTTCGGTGCCTCGACCGCGGCTGAGGACGAGGAGGATCTCGGGCGCATCGCGCTGGACATGGACAAGTTTGCGGTCTTCACCCGCGGCTTCCTCTCCGAGGTCGACGGCTTCCTGACGCCGCACGAAATCGAGCTGCTGCCGCTGGGCATGCGCGTCATCACCTGCGAGCTTGCCATGCGCTTCCTGACCGACTACATCGAGGGCGACCTGTACTTCAAGGTCAAGTCTCCCGATCACAATCTCATCCGCGCCCGTGCGCAGATGAAGCTCCTGTGCGACATGGAGGCTCGTGCGGATGACGTGCAGTCCTTCATCGACAACCGTTCGAACTTCACCCGCGGCTGAGAAAGCCCTGCGGTTACCCATTTTCCCCCTTTGACGATCGAAAAGAGGTGCTTTCTTTTGAAAATCAGCGATATTCTCGAAAGCGGACGCGTGTCCTTTTCCTGCGAGATTTTCCCGCCGAAGCTCGGTGCGGACATCGACCGCATCGATGAGGTCATCGACGGCATCGCGGAGCTCTCCCCTTCCTTTATCAGCGTGACCTACGGAGCCTCCGGCTCCACATCGAAGACGACGGCCTCCATCTGTGAAAAGGTTGCACAGCGCGGCATGACGCCCATTGCGCATATGACCTGCCTGTCCTCCACCCGCGACGAGGTGCGTACCTATACGCAGAAGCTGCGTGAGCTCGGCATCGAGAACGTCTTCGCACTGCGCGGAGACCGTCCCGCCGACATGGAAGGCCCCGGCCCCGAGCACTACCACTATGCCTCCGAGCTCGTGCGCGAGCTCGCGGCGGAGAACGCCTTCTGCATAGGCGGCGCCTGCTACCCCGACGGACATGTCGAGGCACACAATAAGGCCGAGGATCTCATGCATCTGAAGGAAAAGGTGGATGCCGGCGTCTCCTTCCTGACGACTCAGATGTTCTTCGACAACGACGTGATGTACAGCTTCCTCTACCGTGCAGCCAAGGCCGGCATCAACGTGCCGATTCTCGCGGGCATTATGCCGCTCACAACGGCAAAGCAGTACGCACGCACGGCTCAGCTTTCCGGCACGCCGCTGCCGCCCCGTCTCCGCTCCATCTATGACAAGTTCGGAGACCGTCCGCGGGCGCTCCGCGAGGCGGGCATTGCCTATGCGACCGAGCAGATCATCGACCTTGTCGCAAACGGCGTTCAGGGCATCCATATCTATACGATGAACAAGCCCGAAAACGCGGCCGACATCTTCCGCAGCATCTCCTACATCCGCAAAACGAAGATCTGACATATCCGTATCCCCGGCATCTCCAGGATATTCCACTTTCCGCGCACAGGAGGATTATACCAATGAATTTTGCGGAGCAATTCCGTTCGCGCAGACTCTTTTTCGATGGCGCCATGGGCACGATGCTGCAGGCGGCCGGCCTTCCCGCAGGCGTGTCTCCCGAGCTTTGGAACGTCACGGAGCCGGATCGGGTTCGCGACGTACACTCAGCCTATGTCCGGGCGGGAGCGGATATCGCAAAAACCAACACCTTCGGTGCATATGCGCATAAGCTTTCCGGCATCACGGTCGAGGAGGCCGTGCCCGCCGCCATCCGGATCGCCCGCTCATCGGGTGCCCGCTTCACGGCTCTGGACATCGGCCCGACGGGAAAGCTCGCAGAGCCGCTGGGCAATACTCCGTTCGAGGAGGTCTACGGGGACTTTGCCCGGCTGATCCGCGCGGGTCAGGATGCGGACTGCATCCTCATCGAAACCATGACGAACCTTTCGGAGTGCCGCGCGGCCGTGCTCGCCGCGAAGGAACATTCGTCCCTCCCGGTGCTCGTGTCCGTGACCTTTGACGGCCGGGGGCGCATGCTCTCCGGCACCGATCCGGAGACTGCGGTTGTCGTGCTGGAGGCTGCGGGAGCGGATGCCATTGGCGTGAACTGCGGCCTGGGACCCGCTCTCTATGCGGACATTCTCGCCCGCATGGAGAAATACGCCCATGTGCCCCTTTTTGCCAACCCCAATGCCGGCATTCCGGAAGTTCGGGACGGAGCCACCGTCTTCCCTCTGGATGCGGACTCCTTCGCCCGCGAGATGCAGGCGCTGGCGCCCTATACCTTCGCGCTCGGCGGCTGCTGCGGCACAAGTCCCGCGCACATCCGGGCGCTGTGCGCCGCCGTGCATGACGCGCCTCTGCCGAAGCTCCGTCCGCGTACGGAGGCTGTGATCGCCTCCTCCGTCCGCATGCTGCGGATGGACGAGAGACCCGTCCTCATCGGAGAACGTCTCAATCCGACGGGAAAGCCGAAGCTCAAGGCCGCGCTCCGTGCGCATGATTCGGGGTATCTGGAGCGTGAGGCTCTGGCTCAGGCCGATGCAGGCGCGGATGCGCTGGATCTCAACGTGGGACTTCCCGGCATCGACGAGGCGCAGACGCTGGCCGAGGCCGTACGTGCCGTGTCGCGCGTCTGCCCCCTGCCGCTGCAGCTTGACTCCGCCTCTCCCGAGGCGCTGGAGGCGGGACTGCGCGTCTACTGCGGACGTGCGCTCATCAACAGTGTCTCCGGCAAGCAGGCCGTAATGGATGCCGTATTCCCCCTTGCGAAGAAATACGGCGGCATGCTCATCGCGCTGACGCTGGATGACGACGGCATTCCCGCCACCGCCGAGGGGCGGCTTGCCGTTGCGGAAAAAATCCTCCGTGAGGCCGAAAAGTACGGAATTCCCCCGTGCGACCTGATTTTCGATCCTCTGGCGATGGCGGTCAGTGCCGACTCCGGAGCCGCCCGAACGGCACTGGAGGCCATCCGGCTCATCGGCGAGAGGCTCCGCGGACGCTGCTCCCTAGGTGTTTCGAACATCAGCTTCGGGCTGCCGCAGCGTGAAAACGTGAATGCGGCATTCCTGGCCATGGCGCTGGGTGCCGGGCTTTCAGCTGCGATTGCCAATCCCGGAAACGAGGCCATGCGCCGTACCTTCGACAGCTTTCTGGCACTCGCGGGCTATGATGAGAAATGCCTATCCTACATCGAGCGCTACTCCGGCGAGACGAAGCCGTCCGCGAAGGCTCCGGCGGAGGTCGGTCTCCGCGAGGCCGTGACGCGCGGACTGGTCGGTGCGGCGGATGCAGCCGCGCGGCGGATGCTGGACGCAGGCTCTGAGCCGATGGCGCTCGTCGACGGCGAGCTGATTCCGGCTCTGGACGAGGTCGGACGCGGCTTTGAGCGGGGGCGGCTCTTCCTGCCGCAGCTCATGCTGGCAGCCGATGCCGCCAAGGCAGCCTTCGCCGCCATCCGCGAACGCATCCCCGCCTCGGATCAGGAAAGCCGCGGCGTGATCGTGCTGGCCACCGTCGAGGGAGACATCCACGACATCGGCAAGAACATCGCGGCAAGCATTCTGGAAAACTACCGCTATACGGTGCGCGACCTCGGACGCAACGTGCCGCCCGAAACGGTCGTCGAGGCCGTCGTGCGGGAGCATGTGCAGCTGTGCGGACTCTCCGCGCTGATGACGACGACCGTCGAGGCCATGGCGCGCACCATCGAGGCACTGCACCGCGAGGCTCCCTGGTGCCGCATCATGGTCGGAGGCGCCGTCCTTACGGAGGACTACGCCCGCGAAATCGGCGCGGACTGGTATGTGCCGGACGCCATGGCGGACGTCAGAGTCGCGCAGGATGTCTTCGGCGCGTAAGGAGAGCCTTCCGGCTCCACCGGGGGGCAATACCCGGGAAATAACACAGAAGAGCTTTCCGGCAGACCTATGATGTGTCTGCCGGAAAGCTCTCTTGCTTTTTGTCCGAAAAGCGTCAGCCGTCGAAATGTTCATCGTTCGGAGCGAATGCGGGGACACAAGGGTACATTGACCAACCCTCATGCGTCCCACGGCGCCGGGGGCATTCCACCGCCGGAATATCCGGAAGAGACGCGATTTCATAGCGCCTGTCCATCGTGAAGAAACTCCTCTTGCGATTCTTCCCGCCTCAGATTTCCTCCTCGTCCCCATCGTCGTCCGTGCGCTCCGCGATGGGTTCGTCCGAGCGGCGGTAGTCTCCGGGGGAGACTCCGTAGGCTTTGCGGAATGCCTTGTTGAATGTCGAGATGTCGGAGAAGCCGCATTCCAGCGCGATGTCCTTGACCGAGCGCTCCGTGGACTTTAAGAGCGTGCAGGCATAATGCAGCCTGAGCGTATTCACATAACGGTAATAGGTACAGCCCATCTGCTGCTTGAACACGGTGCAGAAATAGTTCTTGTTCATGAGTGCCTCGCGCGCGGCCTGCTCCAGAGTGATCTTGCGCGTGTAGTTGGCGTTGATGTAGTTGAGCGCCTGCAGGATGCCGCGGTTGGCGCGGGATACGGGCTCCGAGCCCTCGGGCGCGGGAAAGTTGCGCAGAAGCTCCAGGAAGAGCTGCGCCAGACAGAGGCGCACGGCCGGCTTCCACCCCGTCCGCCGCTCCTTCCACTCATCCAGCGTCCGCAGGATGATAGACTGCGCTTCGGCATAGTGCGGATCGGACGCGCGGATGACGGTGGCAAAGCGCGGATGCGCAAGCTCTCCGCTGTAATCGGCATCGGAAAAGACGCTGCGCACGACGGAGCTTTCGGAAAACTGGATGCAGAAGAGCTCGATCTCGTCATCCGGAAATGCGTTGTGCATCTCATAGGGATGGATGATGTAGATATCGCCGGGTTCGAAGGAGTAGGTCGTATTCTCGAAGATGTTGACGCCCGCGCCGTGCGTGACGTAATCAATCTCCCAGAAGCTGTGATAGTGCAGGTCGTATTTGCCGAAGCCGCGGAACAGTGCGTCCTCCTGCGTGCGAACCTCGCGGATATCAAACTCAAAATCCGGGGATAGCGGGAGCTGCTGATAGAAAACGCTGTCAATCTGACTCATAATACACCTTCAATGAAAGGGGAATATCTTCAGAACGAAGAGTATTTTCATGTAAAATTCATAAAAAACTATTGCCTTGAGACCTGTATTCAGTATATAATAAAAGCGTCGAAATTGCAAGACCCATTTCACATGAGCCTTGCAGAGATGAATACGTGACCAAAAAAACTGGGGGACGGATCCCCTGCCGCATTCCATTTTTCCCCCC
>CAVGLF010000019.1:7637-22215 GCA_963630045.1 Butyricicoccaceae bacterium
GGAGTGTAGATTACCATGGGTGACAAAGTTATGAACGGCGCCGGCATCACCGAGCTCGGTTTCCCGATGTGGCCCCAGTTTAACCCCGATTCCTACATCGACGTAGCGGAATGCCTGAGAAGCGGCAAGGTCAACTACTGGACCGGCAATAAGGGCATGGAATTCGAGCAGAAGTTCTGCGAGTGGACCGGTGCGAAGATGGCCATCTCCTGCACCAACGGCACCTCGGCTCTGCACATCGGCATTTCTTCCCTGGGCATCGGCCCCGGCGATGAAGTGATCGTCCCCTCCTACACCTTCATTGCGTCCTCCTTCGCCGTCGTACAGGCCGGAGCCATTCCGGTTTTCTGCGATGTCACGGATGACCACACCATCGACCCCTCAAAGATCGAAGAGCTGATCACCCCCAGAACGAAGGGTATCGTCTGCGTCCATCTGTACGGTGTTGTCTGCGACATGGATCCCATCATCGCCATTGCGAAGAAGCATAACCTGAAGGTCATCGAAGACTGCGCTCAGGCCATCGGTGCGAAGTACAAGGGCACCTATGTCGGCCTCGTGGGCGACGTCGGCTGCTACTCCTTCTGCCAGTCCAAGCACTTCACCACCGGCGGCGAAGGCGGTATGGTCATCACCAACAACGAGGATCTGGGCTGGGAGTGCCGCTCCTTCCGCGATCACGGCTACGATGTCCGCACCCGTATGAACATGCTCGCGCTCGAGGAGAAGCTGCCCTACATCCATCGCCGTGTCGGCTTCAACTATCGTATGACCGAGCTCCAGTCCATCATCGGCATCAACGAGCTCAAGCGCTTCATGTCCTGGAACCTGCCCCGCCGCTTAAAGTACGCCGGCATGTACGATGCCGCCTTCACCGGCCTCAAGGGCATCAAGAAGGTCCCGACCAATACCGAGGACCGTGCCTGCTCCTACTGGTGGTATCCGATCATCCTGGACACCGATGTCCTGGATATCGATGCCGCCGGCATGTGCAAGGAGCTTGCCGCCCGCAACATCCCCTGCTACGGCATCCTGTGGCCGGAATCCTACCTCGAGTCTGCCTATGTCGATCACGTCGGCTTCGGCTCCGTGAACTTCCCCTTCAACAGCACCGAGTACACGAATCCCGAATCCATTCAGTACGACAAGGTCAAGTGCCCGCATGCCCACGAGCTGCGTTCCTCCACCTTCTCCCTCTTCCTGCATCCGTCGTGGGAGGAAGTCCACATCCAGGCCTGCATCGATGCCGTCAAGGCGATTCTGGCCGAGCACACCAAATAAGAAATTTTCCCCAAAAGCACAAAACAGGAAGGGCGGGTCTCGAGAAAGGTCCGCCCTTTTTCTCTAAAGAAATCGCGCAATAAAGGAGGCAAATCCCATGTTCAAGGCCGCTTTCTATGAAACCGACATCACGCCCTATCTGTATGACAGCGCGCCCGGATACTTCGAGGCCCGCTACTGCACGGGCGTTCTCGATCGCCTGCATGCCCATGCGGTGGCGCTGGAGCAGGACGGTACGGGCTGCATCCTGATCTCACTGGACTGCATCTGCATCGAGCGGCGCGACGTGGAGAAGATCCGCCGCCGCGTGGCCTTTGCTACGGGCGTCGAAAATGTTTCCGTCAGCGCCATCCATAACCACACAGGCGGCCCCGTTGCGACGCTGTACGGCTCGCCCCGCAACGACCGCTACTGCGAGCAGCTCTGCGTCCGCGCCGCGGATGCCGCCATTCTGGCCTGGCAGCGTCTGGAGCCTGCGAGGTTCGGCTTCGGAACGGCTCCCGTCCATGGTATCGCCTTCAACCGCCGCTATCTCTTCCGCGACGGCCATGTCGACATGAACCCCGGCATCAACAACCCCGAGGTCGTGCGCGGCACGGACATCACGGATGAAGAGTTCATCGTGGCGCGCATCGACCGCGCGGACGGCTCGGCAATGGGCTTCCTCGCAAGCTATGCGCTGCATCTGGACTGCATCGGAGGGCTTTCCTTCTCCGCGGACTACCCCGCCGTCATCCGCAAGGATCTGCACGCCGCCTTCGGCGAGGGCATCGGCTTCGTCTGGCTCACAGGCTGCTGCGGCAATGTCAATCATCTTGACGTGACGGGCAAGATCAAAAACACCCACACGCAGATCGGACATATCCTCTCGAAGGCGCTCATGGAGATTTCGGAAGGGATTGAAACGAAAACGCCGGAATCCCTGCGCATCGTGCGCAGCTCGGTTACCGCGTCCATCGAACGTCCGACCGCCGAAATGGCCGCCGCCGCGCCCGCAGGACCGCGCCGCCGCGAGGTTCTGGCCGCCATGTCCCTCCCCGGAGGCACGGTGGACTGCGAGGTCTTCTGCGTGGGCATCGACGACTTCGCCGTTGCCGCGCTGCCCGGCGAGGTCTTCTGCCGCTTCGGTCTCGACATCAAGAACCGCTCTCCCTTCGCCTGCACGCTGACCGCGGAGCTTTCGAACGCGTCGAACGGCTACATCAAGACCCGCGCCGCCGCGGACGAAGGCGGCTATGAGGCCACTCCGTCCACCTACAACATCCTTGACCGCGAGGCGGGGTATCTCATGGCGGATGCCGCCGTGGAGAACCTTCTCGCAATGAAGCGGTAACCTTCAAAAAGAGGGACTATACGAATTGAAAAGGGCGCATTCCGTCACGATATCCGTACGGAATGCGCCCCGTATATTTTGCATCAGCCCACGCTGAAAATCTTTCTCTTCCCGTTTTTGCCCTTCGGATATTCACGGATGCGGATGACATACTCGAGGTTGACGAGCTCATTTCCATGACCGTTGTCCAGAATGACCGCACCGTTTCCGACCTCGCGGATGATGCCCGTATAATTGCTTCCGCTGAAGGTATACACAATGCAGTCCTGACCGATGAATCGTTTCGCCAGCTCTTCCATGGCCAATTTCTCCTTTCTTTTGCTCAGGATGCGGCGCAGCTGTACTTCCCTGTTCCGTTTCTCCATCAGCACGACAAACAGCACAAGCAGAATCGGAACAAACGTGCTCATGTTGGCATCCTCTCCCCTCTTCGGTTTTCCGTTGACTGCCTCAAAAAAAGGCCCTTACTTCCCCGAACCGGCTTCGTCCGAGCGCAGCAGACTCACAATCCCGTCGCCCTTCAGAAGCATCGCGGCGAAGTCCTTTTCGTCCCGCGGCAGACGCTCAAGGAGCAGTCCGCCCCGGGCGCAGTGATGCTCGCGGTGGAAGTCCGAGCCGGAGCTTTCGCGCAGTCCGCAGGTACGTGCAAACTCCAGTGCCAGATGGTTGCGGCTGTCGTGCTCGGGATGTCCGTTGTAGACCTCGACCCCGTCCAGAAAGCCCGGATTCGACGGCGCACATGGCGGCGTGCGGAAGGGATGCGCCTGAAATACGACGGCTCCGTGCTCATGCGCAAATTCGCGGAACTCGCACAGCGTCATGCGGAAAAGCTCGGGGTACTCCGCAATCTCCTCCGGGGTAAGTCCGTAGGAAAGGAAGTCGTTTGCGTGATCCGTGAAGCGCATCTCCTGCCCGAAGAGCACCTGCAGTCCGAGCCGCTCCCCCGCCGCACGGGCCGCATAGTATCCCGCACAGTAGCGCCGTGCCTTCTCCGCCCAGGGAATATCGCCCTGATGCTCGAAAAAGCCTGAAAAATAATGATCCGTCACGCAGACGGCAGCATAGCCCGCCTCGTGATACAGCTGCACCATCCGTTCCGCCGCCACATGCCCGCAGGGGCTGACCTCGCAGGTATGAACGTGCGGATCCAGCTTGAATCCGTCCATGGTATGAGAATGTCTCCTCTGTTTATTGGCTCCCGTATTCTGCTTTTCCCTTTTTCTCTGCCCGGATCCGCAACGGATGCATTTTATCATCCCCTGCGGAATTTTTGCCGGGGGAGCCGTACGAAAAAAAGGAATACGGTTATATTGTACCATGCCGTGCCCGAAAACGCAAGAGCTTCGTGGCAATATTCGCAAATCGTGTCCGTTTGACCATGAATCGATTGACGAAAGCAAAGAATTGTGCTATAATCTCGTAAAAACAAATCCTGAAAGGGGTAGAAAGAATCGCCATGGCTTACTACTACGACGAGCCCTCGCGTACCTTTAACGAATATCTCCTTGTTCCCGGCTATTCGTCAGCCGAATGCATTCCGTCGCATGTCAGCCTGAAGACACCGCTCGTCCGTTTTAAGAAGGGCGAAACTTCCTCCATCGTCATGAATATCCCGATGGTCAGCGCCATCATGCAGTCCGTTTCCGACTCGAATCTGGCCATCGCCCTGGCCATTGAAGGCGGCATTTCCTTCATCTACGGCTCCCAGTCCGTCGAATCCGAGGCCGATATGGTGCGCCGCGTCAAAAACTACAAGGCTGGATTCGTCACGAGCGACGCCAACATCCGTCCTGACGACACCCTGGCCGATGTCATCGAGCTGAAAAACCGCTTCGGGCACTCCACCATGCCCGTAACCGACGACGGCACCTCCACAGGCCGCCTTCTGGGCATCGTGACGGGACGTGACTACCGCGTATCCCGCATGTCCCCCGATACCAAGGTGCGCGACTTCATGACCCCCTTCGACAAGCTGATCTACGCCCGTGAAGGCGTATCCTTGAAGGAAGCCAACAACATCATCTGGGACAACAAGCTCAACAGCCTTCCCATCATCGATGAGAACGATCACCTGTGCTATCTTGTCTTCCGCAAGGACTACGACGCCGACAAGGAGCATCCGAACTCCCTTCTGGACAGCCGGAAGCGCTATGTCGTCGGCGCGGGCATCAATACGCGCGACTACGAGGAGCGCGTACCCGCTCTGGTCGAGGCCGGAGCCGACGTGCTGTGCATCGACTCCTCCGAAGGCTTCACCGAGTGGCAGAGCCGCACGCTCGCCTGGATCCGTGAGCGCTACGGCGACTCCGTGCGCGTGGGCGCGGGCAATGTCGTCGACCGCGACGGCTTCCGCTTCCTCGCCGAGGCGGGTGCGGACTTCGTCAAGATCGGCATCGGCGGCGGCTCCATCTGCATCACCCGCGAGCAGAAGGGCATCGGACGCGGACAGGCCAGCGCCGTCATCGAGGTCGCTGCCGCGCGTGATGAGTATTATAAGGAAACCGGCATCTACGTCCCGATCTGCTCGGACGGCGGCATCGTCTACGATCATCATATCACGCTGGCTCTGGCCATGGGCGCGGATTTCGTCATGCTCGGCCGCTACTTCGCCCGCTTCGACGAAAGCCCGACGAACAAGCTGAACATCAACGGCAACTACGTCAAGGAGTACTGGGGCGAGGGCTCCAGCCGTGCGCGCAACTGGCAGCGCTATGACATGGGCGGCGCGAAGAAGCTTTCCTTTGAGGAAGGCGTGGACTCCTACGTTCCCTACGCCGGCAAGCTCGCGGACAATGTCGAGATTACGCTCAACAAGGTGCGCTCCACCATGTGCAACTGCGGCGCTCTGACCATTCCGGAGCTGCAGCAGAAGGCGCGTCTGACCGTGATTTCCTCCACCAGCATCGTCGAGGGCGGTGCGCATGACGTCATTCTCAAGGACAAGAATGCCGTCGTCATCAAGTAATTCCATGGTATGGCAGCCGTCGGCTGCGCGCGCATGGCAGCTTCTGCATGACGCAGGCTTCCGTGCGTACGCCGTCGGCGGCTGCGTGCGTGATGCCCTCATGGGGCGGCCGTGCCATGACTGGGACATTGCGTCTTCCGCGCGCCCCGGGGAGACGATGCGCGTCTTTTCGGAGTTCCGCTGCATCCCGACCGGGCTTGCGCACGGCACGGTCACGGTGCTCATCGACGGCGTTCCTCTGGAGATCACGACCTTTCGCGTGGACTCGGGGTACTCGGACGGACGGCATCCGGACTCCGTACGCTTCGCGGATCGCATCGAGGACGATCTTGCGCGGCGCGACTTCACCATGAACGCCATCGCTGCCGTGCCCGGATGCGCACGGGATGGCACGGTCGACCCCTTCGGTGGGGAAGCTGACATCCGCGCGCACCTCATCCGCTGCGTGGGAGAGCCCCGGCGGCGCTTTGCCGAGGATGCTCTGCGCATCCTGCGCGCGCTGCGCTTTGCCTCCGAGCTCGGATTTTCCATCGATCCCGAAACGTCCGAGGCGCTGTCGGAGTGCCGCGCTCTCCTTGACAGGCTCTCGGCAGAGCGCGTGATGCAGGAGCTTTCGCGGCTTCTGTGCGGCGCATACGCCGCAGATGTGCTTTCCTCCTATAAGGACGTTCTGCGCGTCGTGTGCCCCGTTTCGGATACGGCGGAGGACAGACTGCGTCTTCTCCCGCCGCGTCCGGAGCTGAGGCTTGCTGCCCTTCTGTGGGACTGCCCGGAGGCCGAAGCGCTGCAGGTGCTGCGAACCCTGCGCTTCGACCGGCATACACAGGAGACTGTGCCGCGCCTTCTTGCGGCTGTGCGGCGTCCTCTGCCGTCGGAGCTCTGCGGGCTTCGGCGATGCATGGGGGAATACGGCGCTCTGTGGGACGATGTGCTGACCCTCGCCGCCTCCTCCGGCACGGACACGCGCGCGCTTATGCTCGAGACGGAGCTCGTCCGCCAGCGCGGAGACGCGCTGACCGTGGGGATGCTCCGCGTATCGGGACGCGACCTCGTCTCCCTGGGGCTTCGCGGTCCTGCAGTAGGCAGGACTTTGGAGGCACTTCTGGACGCGGTGCAGCGCGGCGCCCTCCCGAACACGAAGCCTGCCCTCATGGAAGCGGCCTCACGGCTTGCGGCGCGCTGACATGCGCGGCACAAATAAGAGCCAGTTCAGACAAAAAAGCGGCTTTGGAAAATGGGATTTTACTCCTTTTCCAAAGCCGCTTTTTTGTTCATTTATCCTGATTTCAGTCCGCGATGAGTTCCTCAAGCTCCTGCACGGCGCGGCGTGTCATGGCGATCTTCCACTCAAGATGCGCCCGGTCGCACATGTATTCCATGCTGGGCTCATAGCCGAGTCTTGAATCGTACTCGACCAGCGGAATGGTACGCACGGCATTTTCGATTTCCTCATCTGCAATGCGGCGCATCTCGCAGACCGTCTCGCGAAGCTCCTGCGCCGTGAGTTCTTTCGCGGCACTGTCCCCGTCGTTCCTGAAGGTGCCTCCGCCGACCCACATGGGACGCTCCTTCTTCGGCGGCAGGATGCGGCATTTCAGGATATACCACTGCTTCGTATGCACTGTCGTCTGTGCCGCGCAGGAAATGAAGCGTCCGAGCCCCGCAAGCCGGCGCGTCTCCTCCTGCTGCCGTCCGGAGAGTCCGGGCAGGAGCCCTTCCAGCAGCTCCGCGCCCTCGGCAAAGAGATCCCGCATCCGGGACAGGCTCTCTATCTCGTACTCCAGATTCGCCATCCTGTCGATGTCATAGCTGTACATCGTCTGGCAGATCGAGTTCCCGCCGAAATGCGCATAGGGCGGGCTTTCAAGCTCTGCGGTTTTCTGGAACAGCAGCGGATATGCGGGACCTATGCGGAAGGGGCCGTACTGGTCGGGATTGGTCGAAACATAGTGACGGATGCCGTCGGAGAAAAGCGACCAGGCGCGCAGCACCGTGTCCTCGTTTCCGGCACCATGATCCCGCGCGGCGATTTCCCGCATGGCGGCTTCGTACTCCTGCGCCGGCTCCCAGAAGGAGATGTTCGCGAGCTCGGAAACGAAGGACGGATAGAAGCCGTAGTGATGGCTCTCCATGACGCCCCGCAGCCCCCACTCCCTGTGGGCGCGGAGCATGCCGTCATAGCGGCGCTTCCACTGATACGGACAGGGCTCGTAGGGAATGACGCCGATGTCCCAGGAAAGACCGCCGGTGTTCGCCATGGCATAGAGCGGGATGCCGCGTTCATGAGCAGCCTCGGCCTCGGATGTGAAGTACTGTCCCGGTCCTTCGAACATCAGCGTATAGTCCACGCAGCGCGTCGTGACGTCCGGCGCGGGGTGGAACTCCTCGAACATCTCATAGGTCACGTTCAGGGAGATATCCTGCGGCAGGCTGCGGATGAGGCGAAGCCTGGGCTCCCGGTCGACATAGCCCCAGTTGTACGTCCAGAATACGAAGTCCGCATCGGGATTCTTCTCGCGGATGATGTCCCGCACAAGCTCCACCCACTGCGGATAGTCCTCGCAGGGATACCAGCCCGGGCTCGGACGCGGATCGTCGGGGCGTCTCTCCAGCCTCATGCAGCCGGAGGTATGCGGGTCGTGACTCGGGAACTCGACGGACTCTCCGACAAGCGTCACGCCGCGCAGTCCCGGGCAGGCCTCGAAGAGCCGGCCGTAGGTGCCCTCGTAGAACTCTCTTGCACGGGGATCCTCAGGATGGACGGGGCTTTTGTAATAGCTGTAGGCATAGACATCCACGCCCATGCCGGCAGCGCGGTAAATCAGATTGTTCAGATCGAGAAAGCCCTGCGGCGTGACGTTCAGATCCTTCACAAAGACCAGCAGCGCGTCCATGCCGGAATGCGCGATGGCGTTGATATGCGCATCCGGGAACTGATCGAGGCCGAAGCCGGAGTGCACCATGCGCGGAGAAAAGAGCGGGCGGCGGGAAATGTCCTGCGGCTCGATCACGGGGCCGCGATGGATGCCCATGCGCTGCTCCAGATAGTACGCGCCCTGAGCCGTACCGCGCGAGGTCGCGCCTGTCAGCGTGATGCCCTCCCCCGCGATCATGCGGAAGGCGCCGCGCTCGGTGTACTCCGGCGCGAGCTCCGGGTGATGCGCGGCATCCGTCAGAAGGATGCGCCGGGGCGCGGGCTCGAGCGCCCGCCCGGGATGTGCGCGCAGGTACATCTTCATGGACACCTCGAAGAAATCGCGCAGATCGTGCGCCGCGTGGAGCGTTACGCGATCCGCGTCCTCGGGATAGACAATCTCCCATGACTCATCCACAACGGTTCCGGAAAGCTTTGTCCACAGGGCATCGTCGCGAAGTTCCTTTTTATGTACCTCAAGCATCCGCTCTCTGAACTGGTAATTTCGCTCCATGGCGGCATCCTCCTTTGTTTTTTGGATAATCCGTACAAAATTCATTATACAGGCAGGACACAAACCTGTCAAGACGCAGGAGACGGGAAAGCGTCAAAAGCTTTCCCCCTGAGGGCTTGCCTTTGCACGGCGCGCGTGCTATAATGGGCTTGCAGCTCTTATACGAATCAGAGAAAACATTTCCAATAAAAAAAGGAGAAACGCCATGCCCGGATTCAACTGCCGACTGCTGTCCTCCCTTGTCAAGGTCTTCCCCGACGAAGCCCCTGCCGCAGAGACCTTCGATCACGCCTCTGCACTCCGCGGCGAGGTCTATTCCTTCCAACTGGCCTACACGTTCGAAGAAATCAGCAAGCTCGACCTGTCCTTCAGTGTCGAGGGCAATGTCGATCCCGTCACACTTCGCGACGTCGACTGCGTCCCCTGCACTATGCCCATGTTTGCGAATGCGGATGATTACTGTCTGCGCCTCAAGCCCGGCCTGTTCCCCGACGTTCTGCGTCCTGCGCGCAGGGAGCATATCCGCGGTGTAGGCATCTGGCACAGCCTCTGGGTCACGGTCAACGTGTCCACCCCCGGTGAGCAGCACATCACGATCGTCTGCCGCAGCGGCGAGGAGGAGCTTGCCCGGCAGACCTTCACGCTCAACGTCATCGATGCCGAGCTTCCCCCGCAGACCATTCTGTACACCAACTGGTTCCACGTGGACGGCATTCTGGGCTACTACGGCGTAGAAGCCTGGTCCGAGCGCTGCTGGGAGCTGGTGGAAAGCTTCATGCAGCTGGCGGCCGACCGCGGCATGAACCTGATCCTGACCCCCGTCTTCACGCCTCCGCTCGATACCGATGTCGGCGGCGAGCGCCAGACCGTTCAGCTCGTTGACGTGACCGTCGATGTGGGTCGCTACAGCTTCAACTTTGACAAGCTGCGCCGCTGGATCGCCCTGTGCCGCAAGACCGGCATCACGCACCTGGAGATCAGCCATCTGTACTCCCAGTGGGGCGCGGAGCACTGCCCGAAGATCTTGGCGTATGATGTCCAGACACATGAGACGCGCCGTATCTTCGGCTGGGAGTCCGACTCCGTGGGACAGCCCTACCGCCGCTTCCTCGCGCAGTTCATCCCCGAGCTTCTGCGCGTTCTGGAGGAGGAGGGCATGTCCGAAAACACCTTCTTCCATGCCTCCGACGAACCCGGACTTGCTCAGATTGAGCGCTACTCGGATGTCGCCGGATACCTGAAGTCGCTGATTCCGGGCTATAAGATCATGGATGCCCTTTCCAATTACGACTTCTACTCCACCGGCGCGGTGGACATGCCCATTCCCTCCACCACTCATATCCAGGACTTCTTGGATCACGAGGTTCCGAATCTGTGGACCTATTACTGCTGCGGACAGAATATCGATGTCTCGAACCGCTTCCTGGCCTTCCCCTCTGCGCGCAACCGTGTACTGGGTGTCCAGCTGTATAAATTCAACATCGCGGGATTCCTGCAGTGGGGCTACAATTTCTATAACTCCTGCCAGTCCCTCTACAAGATCAATCCCTACTGCACCACGGATGCCGGTGAAGGCTTCCCCGGCGGCGACAGCTTCATCGTCTACCCCGGACCGGACGGCGCTCTCTCCTCCATCCGTCTTGAGGTCTTCCACGAGGGCTTCCAGGATATGCGCGCGCTGCAGCTTGCACAGTCCCTTGTCGGACGCGAGCGCGTCATGGAAGTGCTGGAGGACGGCATCGAGCCCATTACCTTCGCGTCCTACCCGCACGGAGATGCCTGGCTTCTGGGCGTGCGCGAGCGCATCAACGCGCTGATTGCGGAGGCTGTGAAGTAAAAGTCTCCCTTCCCCCGCACACCCACGCAATTCCCGAAAAGTATAAAACGGCGCGGCTGTGATTTTTCCTGCACAGCCGCGCCGTTTTCGTATTCTTTTTTATGCCAGGAAGCCTTCGATGATCGTCGCCTCGGCCTCGGCCTCGGTCAGTCCCAGAGTGCGCAGCTTCATGATCTGCTCGCCCGCGATCTTGCCGATGGCAGCCTCGTGGATGAGCGCCGCGTCCTCGTTGTGCGCATGGAGCTCGGGTGCGGCATCCACCGTGCCGGAGCCGGAGAGAATCGCGTCGCACTCGGAGTGTCCCGTACACGGCGCATTGCCCGTGATCACGGAATGGTAGTCCTGATGGGAGGAATCCCGCGCTACGGAGCGGGAGATGAGATCCACGCCGGAGCCCGCGCCACGGAGCACCACGCCGAACTCGGTCGAGGCCTGCTGCTCCTTCTCGGTCAGGATGCGCTCGCGGATCATGAGCTTCGCGCCCTCGCCGAGCTCAGCCTTCGTCGCGCGCTTCGTGCGGTCCACGCCGCCGATCTGTGCGGTGTCCATCTCCAGCACGGCATCCTTCTCAAGGAATGCCTCGGTCACGGGATCGATCGTGCGGAGTCCCAGTCCGTGACCCGTGCCGATGTGCTTCTCGATGTATTTGACATGGGAGCCCTGCGCCAGAAAGAATCGATGAATGCCGTTGTGCCTCGCCGGCTCTCCGGTCTCCGTATGTACGCCGCAGCCCGCGACGATGATGACATCGGCATTCTCTCCGACATAGAAATCGTTGTAGACCAGGTCATCGACATCGCCGTGCGTAATGCAGGCGGGGATGGAGACGGTCTCGCCCTTCGTACCGGGATCGATGCGGATAACGAGTCCCGGAGCATCGGGCTTCGATTCGATCTTGATATGCTCGCTGGACTGCCGTCCCGCGCAGCCGCCGTTTTCGCGGATATTGTACGCGCCTTCGAACTTGCCCGTCCAATCGGACACGGCGCGCAGCAGATCCTCCGTCACCTTATTCATTGAACATCGCCTCCTGTTTTACGCATCCGGCGCGCATGTTCCCGCCCGACATGAGCATCGGCAGAAGCTCGGACGCAGAGCCCGTTCTCTGCACAGCTCCGTCCGCAACGACGGCAATCATGTCCGCAATCTGCAGGATTCTCTCCTGATGGGAAATGATGATCGTCGTGCCCGAGTGCTTATCCCGCAGCTCCTGGAACACACGCACGAGATTGGTGAAGCTCCACAGATCGATTCCGGCCTCCGGCTCGTCGAAGATGGCAAGCTTTGTGCCGCGCGCCAGAACGGAGGCGATCTCGATGCGCTTGATCTCGCCGCCGGAGAGCGTCGCGTTGATCTCGCGGTCGATATACTCCCTGGCGCAGAGTCCCACCTCGCCCAGCACATCGCACAGCGCGCTGTAGGACATGGTATTGCCGGAGGCCAGCTCCAGAAGGCGGCGCACGGTGATGCCCTTGAAGCGCACGGGCTGCTGGAAAGCGAAGCTGATGCCGCGGCGCGCACGCTCGGTCACGTCCAGCGCGGTGATGTCCTCGCCGTCCAGCGTGATGGTGCCGCTCTCGGGCGTCAGAAGACCCGCGATGACCTTTGCCAGCGTCGTCTTGCCTCCGCCGTTGGGTCCCGTCACAACCAGAAGCTTTCCGTCCGGTACGTCCAGCGACAGATCCTTCAATATATTCGCACCATCGGGCGTATTCCATGAAATATGCGAAAGACTGAGCATTCGTAACCCTTCCTTTTTCGGGAATTCGTTTTTCCTTTACGGCATATGCGGCACCTTCGGGATGCGTATCTTCTCCCCTTTGCGCACACGCCTTCGCGATTATACCATAAAAGCCCCGGGAAAGCAATACTAAATAAGTAAAGTTTCGTCATCCGCAGCCGCGTTCAGATCCCCCGGGAAAAAACCGATACATTTTTTCTTACTCGAGCTCCCACTCCATATAGGTCTCGCCGCGATCCAGGGACTTCCAGGCAAAGTGACCCGCCTCCAGCGTCATGTAGCTTCTGCGGCTTCCGGCCTTCGGAATCGATACGGAGCCGGGATTCAGGTAGAGGAAATCCTCATGCTCGGTGCAGGCCGGAATATGCGTGTGACCGCACAGCAGAATATCCCCGTGCGCCAGCGGAGGAGGCGCGGACTCGGATGCGTGATGTCCGTGCGTGCAGTATATGAGCCGCCCGCTCTCGGAGAGCACGGCGTAGTCTGCGAGAATCGGGAAGTCCAGCACCATCTGGTCGACCTCGGCATCGCAGTTGCCGCGCACGCAGAGCAGCGCCTCGCGGTAGGGATTGAGCAGCGCGATGACCTCCTTCGGCGCATATTCGTCCGGAAGGTCGTTGCGCGGTCCGTGGTAGAGGATGTCTCCCAGGCACAGGAGCTTCTGCGCCTGCTCCTGCTCAAAGCGCTCGAGCATCGTGCGGCAGTGCCGGGCCGAGCCGTGTATATCCGATGCAATCATCCATTTCATAGGCTGTATTCCCCTTTTCATTTTGGCTGTGGCGATGCCGTCCCGCCGAAAGCAGGCATTCCGGATGTCATCGGACGTTTCGGTCCTCGCGGTACTGCTTCCAGACGTTTTCGAAAAAGCCGCCGCCCTCCGGAATCGGATGTACGGGGCGGAACTCGCTCGTCACGCGGCCGTCCGTCATGAGCTGCGTCTCCTGAATCTCGCATGAATGCCGGCCGCCGTCCGGGACGAAGCGGAACAGCTCCCCGAGTCCGGGAGCGCCCTCGCCCGCCGCATCCGTATAGATGCAGGAGCCGCGCGAGGCGCCTCCGTGCGCCGTATAGTCCCGCATTGCCGAAAGAATGACCTTCTGCGCCGTCAGGATGTCCAGAAGCTTCCAGACCCAGCCCAGAATCAGCGGCTCATCCACACAGATCCGCTCGTCAAAGTGCCGCAGCAGCGCATCGACCTCCCGAAGCGTCCGCTCGATGCCATGACTGTCGCGAATGGCGGCGCCGACCTCGGAGGCACGGGCTGCGGCCTCAGCCAGCAGCACGCCGCAGTCCTCGCCCGAGGTGTTCGCAAGCCATTTCCCCTGTCTGGCCGTCATGCGTGCGGCCTCGCCCTGTGCCAGCGCTTCAAACTTCGCCGCCGGGTAGCTTTCCGCCTTCCGTTCGGCGATGTACAGTGCCGCTCTCGCGGAGCCCGCCATGCAGGCATTCAGCGCCGAGCCCCCCGGACGGCGGATGCCGTGTACCCCGGCAGCCTCGCCTGCGGCAAACAGTCCCTGGATATTCGTCTGCCACCACAGGTCGACGGCCAGCCCCCCGTTGCAGTGCTGGGCGCACAGGGCAATCTCCAGAGGCTCGCGCTCCAGATTCACGCCCTTGGAGCGATAGAGCTCGACTGCGGGCTCGTTCATCGTCCGCAGGCGGTCGATGGGCCGTCCGAAGCAGGCCTCACCCGCCGCAAGATAGTCCCGTGCGCGCGGATCCAGCGCCTCGTAGGGCAGCTCCTCCAGTCCGAAGGGGTTTTGCGTATAGTCCAGAAAAACCCGTCTTCCGCGCAGCACGCGCTCCCGGTAGACCAGCAGGTCGATCACGGAGGAGCCCGTGCGGGCCTTCTCGCTGTCGAACGGCCACTCGTAGCCCTTCAGGAAGAGACGCGACAGGCAGGATGCGGGATCGGGATCGTACTCGCTCAGAAATTCGTACTCCCGCCCTCTTTCGTCGCGGGAGAACATCCGGGGCAGGGACTGCATATAGG
>CAVGLF010000020.1:0-11910 GCA_963630045.1 Butyricicoccaceae bacterium
GGGGGGTGATTCCATATGGGTACCCTGCTGTGAGTGTGAGAATTGATGCTTCACTGTTTTTATCGCACAATGGAAACAAATTCCGAAAATACGAATTAATAAAGCACAAACGCAATTCAAGCGAATCACAAATGAAATAATCGTATGATAGGTTCAGTCAGTGAGGATGCGGCGATGGAAAAGCGCGTCAGCGCGGCAAATATCGAGAAAAAATACTTCGATTCCATTCTGATCAGTGCAGACTGGGCAGCCATCCACTACCGCTATGTAAATACGGACAAGGAAACCGGAGAGCGGACACCCTGGGACGGGATGGAGTTCTATCGCTTTGAAAAAGACGGCGACGAATTGAAAATCGCAGAGGCCTGGACAAAGTAAAGGCAGATGCTATGCCTCTCTGATTCCTGTGGTCAGAAATCCCGGGGAAAAAGAGCACGGGCGCACTGGATATCTGCGGCATCACCTGTCTCAAGCTCGTGATTGAAAAGGGAGAGTACGGCTGCGTCATTCTTTCCGATGCAAAGCTTTCCAAATAGCGTACCGCTGTCACATCCGCTCGCCGGAGAAGACCTCTTCTCCGGCGATTTTGCGCCCGCTTGACACGGCTTCCAGAGCCGTGCTATAATGAAGACAAGGGGTTTTCTCTCTCTTCCCCCGCCGTGGAATCCGTTTTTACCGTTTTTTTCAGGGAGTTTTTTTCATATGAATATTCTCGTCATCAACGGCAGTCCCAAGGGTAAGAATTCCGTTACGCTGCAGACGGTGCGGTATCTGGAGATTCTCCATCCGGAGCATCGTTTTTCCTATCTCCATGCCGGTGCCTGCTCGAAATCGTTGGAGCGGGACTTCTCTCCCGCGCGGAATGCGCTCATGAAGGCCGATCTGCTGCTGTTTTCCTACCCCGTCTATACCTTCATCGTTCCGAGCCAGCTGGCGCGGTTCATCGAGCTTGTGAAGGAAAGCGGCATCTCCCTGTCGGGAAAGCTCGCCTCGCAGATTACGACCTCCAAGCATTTCTACGACATGACCGCGCATCGCTATATCGAGGACAACTGCGCCGATCTGGGGCTTCGCTATATCCGCGGACTGTCCGCGGATATGGAGGATCTGACGACGCGCAAGGGTCAGCGGGAGGCGGAGGAGTTCTTCGGCTTCCTCTGCTGGTCCGCCGCGCACGCTGTCTGCGAGGCGCCCTCTGCCGCGCCGTATGCCTATACCCCCGCCGCGGTATCCGTTCCGGACGGTACGCCTGCGGAGAAGCCCGGCGATGTCGTCATCGTCGCGGATATCCTGCCGGGGGAGCGCGGTGAAAGGCTCACCCGCATGATCGAGCGCTTCCGCGCACGTCTCCCGAGAAGCACCCGCGTTGTGAACATCCGCGAATATCCCCTGCGCGGAGGGTGCCTTGGCTGCTTTTCCTGCGCCGTTTCGGGCAAGTGTATCTATAAGGATGGCTTCGACGGCTTCCTGCGTAATAAAATCCAGACCGCGGAGGCCATCGTCTATGCCTTTTGTGTGCAGGATCACTCCATGGGCGCGCGGTTCAAGATGTACGATGACCGGCAGTTCTGCAACGGACATCGGACCGTGACGCAGGGGCAGAGCACGGGCTACCTCGTCTGCGGCGACATGGAGCATGAGGAAAATCTGCGCACGATTCTCGAGGCGCGCGCCGAGGTCGGCTCGAACTATCTCGCGGGCATCGCGGACGACGCGCATGACCCGGACGCGGCAATCGACCGCCTCTGCGCAAAGCTCGATTACGCCATAGCACAGAAATACCTGCCGCCGCGTGACTTCTACGGCGTCGGCGGCATGAAGATCTTCCGCGACCTGATCTGGCAGATGCAGGGCATGATGCGTGCGGATCACCGCTTCTACAAGGCAAACGGTCAGTACGACTTCCCGCAGAAGCAGTGGCCGAGGATGATCGCGATGTACGCCGTCGGCGCGATGCTGGCCAATCCGAAGCTCAAAGCCAAGGCAGGCTCGCACATGACGGAGGGCATGCTCATGCCGTACAACAGGGTACTGGAGCAGGCAAGGAAGAATACAGACCCGAATAAGTAAACCGCAGGCGGCGCCCCTTTTTCCCCTTCTGCGGGAAATCGGCGCCGCCTTCGCTTACGGAAAAGCGGGAAGGGCTGGCACCGATGTCCCAAAAGGCCGCCCCTCTCATGCGTCATATCAAACAAATTCCCATGCCATACCTTAATTTTTCTGCCATTTACGTCCGGGCAGAAACGTGCTATAATAATGGATGCCCGTCCCCCACACCTGTGACGGCGCATGCAAATCCCATGTGCCGCCCGCGAATTGACGGGCGTTGTCCCGAATGAGAAAATCGGCAGGAAAGGAGCCGTCGCAAGCCTCGATGGATTTTTCGGAAATACTGGTCGCGAACGGAGTCGCCGTTCTGATGATGTTCTTTCTCCTGCGCTGCAGAATCCGCAGCCGCGAGATCATGCATGCGGATGATTGGGTCTACGACGGCATGGCCGTCACGAATCTCCTCGGCGCGGTGTTCGAGACGATTTCCTTTCTGGTGGACGGACGGGACATGCCCGGCGGCCGCATCATCAATATGCTCTCAAGCAGCCTCAGCTTTGCCGCGACGGTGACCATCGCCCTGCTGTGGTGCATATATGTGGAGCTGCGCATTTACCGCAACTACAAGCGCGCCTTCCATCGCCTTCGGTTCCTGCTGATTCCGTGGCTTCTGGAGCTTCTCGCCCTCGTCTTCAATCTCCTGCGTCCCGGGCTGCTGTTCTCGGTGTCGGAGTACAACGTCTACTCACGGAGCCGGGGCGTGATTCTCGGATACATCCCCCTTTTCGTCTATTGCCTCTACAGCCTCCACTTGGCGTATCACTCCCGCAGACAGGGCTTCAGCCTGACCTTCTTCCCCATCCTGTATTTCGTCGGTCCCTGTCTCATCGGCATCGTGATTCAGCTTTTCTGCTACGGCATTACGATCTCCTGGATCGCCGTCTCCGTTGCGATGACCTTCGTCCAGATGCAGCTCTTTTCGGAAAACCTGTACACAGACGAGCTCTCCGGGCTCTATAACCGGCGCTACCTGACCGGCATTCTGGCGCGCCGCAGCTCTCTGGATACCAGAGCCCTGCACGGCATCATGCTGGATCTGGACGACTTCAAGGGCATCAACGACACCTACGGACACGGTGCCGGAGACCGCGCCATCTGCGCCTTCGGCGATATCCTGTTCAAGTCCCTGCCGCCCGACGGCATTGCCATCCGCTACGCGGGCGATGAATTCGTCGTGCTGCTCTTCGGATCCGACGACGCAGGCGTGCGCTCCACCATGAACGAAATCCGCGCCCGGGTTCACAGCTTCAACCAGTCGGACAGGGAGCTTTTCTCGCTGAGCGCCTCCATGGGCTGCGCCGTCTTCGGACGCGGCGACGATGCGGAATCCTTCATGAGCCGCATGGACAACAACATGTACGAGGCAAAGAGAAAGTACCACGCGTCCTCCCCCCGCCGCGGATAATGCTTCGGCTCCGCGCACCCGCAAAAACAAGAAGTCCCCGAGGGTCTTTGGTATGAAAAAACCCTCGGGGACTCTTTTTTGCGTTATCGGTATGACGGTTTTTGTTCAGCGTCCGAAGCCGTCCAGAATCTCATCCGCCGGAAGAAGCTCCCAGGTGCTCTCCAGAATCTTCACCGCAAGGCTGTTGTCGCTGTCCAGATAGATCATGGCGGTCAGCTCGTTTCCGCTGGGATCCGTCGCCGTGAAGGTGATCGTGTGATTCTCAAAGCTGCCGACGCCGTCCTCCAGCGTGCACAGACGCGTGACGCTGAGGTTGACGCCGAAGCTGCCGTCCTCGTTCTCCGTGATCGTGAGCGTGCTTTCGTCGTAGCTTCTCGTATGCTCGCCCAGGAAGTACTCATCGAGCAGAGCCGCGGTATCCTCGCCGTCATCGCCCTCGGCCTCGCCCTGCAGCGGCGCGTACAGCGCCTCGGCGCTCTTCTGCATCTCCTCCGCGCTCAGCTCCTGTCCTGTGCAGGACAGCGAGTAGGTCACGCCCGTCACGGCATCGTACCAGTTCATGACGCGTACGCTCTCGTCCCCGGAGGTATATGCATAGAAGACCGCATTCCGCCCGCTGACAGTTGTCTCGGCTTCCTCGCTCCAGGTGTACGACATGCCGGAGATGTCCTGCAGCTCGTCCGCAGCCTGAATTCTGTACGTCCAGCTTCCGCCGTCCAGCGCGTAGGTCATCTGAGCCAGTGCCCCTTCCGCCATGTAGCTGTACGCAACGTCCCCGGCGCCCTCCGGCGCAGTCATGTCAAAGCCCGTGGCCTCCGCCGTGCCCTGCTCGTCGGATTCCGTCCAGGGGTTTACAAGCCCCACGGAGCCCTCCTCTGTGGTTTCGGCAGCGGTGGTTTCCTCTGTGGCCGCGGTCGTCTCAACCGCGATTTCTGCCGCAGCCGTCGTTTCGGCCGCGGTTTCGGCGGCAGTCGTGGCGGCGGTGGTGCTTTGGGTATTCTGTGTGCTGCAGCCGGTCAGCAGCATGGCTCCGACCAGTGCGGAGGATACGGCGGTCATCATTTTCTTATTCATCTTTGGTATGCTCCTTATCTGTCCCGCTTTCGCGGGGAAATCATTCAATGTACATGTGCCGGTTTGAAGTGCGTCCTCTGCTCTTTTATTTGTCCCCCCCCAGGGGCTGTCACGTCCGGCGCGTACGGGTAAGAGGCATGAACTCCCGTGCCGCGCGTCTCCCCCCCACACTTGGTTTTCGAGGCTTCTTTTTTTTGGGGGTCATGGAATCCCGGGGGCAGCCTGCCCGCCTCCCTT
The DNA here is from genome assembly GCA_963630045.1 of Butyricicoccaceae bacterium. Classification (GTDB taxonomy): domain Bacteria; phylum Bacillota; class Clostridia; order Oscillospirales; family QAMX01; genus JAAZKA01. The sequence continues at coordinate 4,826 of CAVGLF010000020.1, forward strand.
CGTGCGGAGAGTATACCACGCCGAATATGCGTATTTTATGCTGTTTATGTAACCCGTCTGTGAATTCTTCTGATGCAAAAGGAAAAATCCCCCGCAAAATGCGCGTTGACATTCGCATTCCGAAGGGGGGGATCTTCACGGCCTTTTTTTGCTTATTTTTGATTTGCGGCATCCGGGAGAGAAAAAAGAGGGGTGCGCGGTGTCTTCTACAGCTCCGCGACGAGGCGTCCCTTCTCCGCATGCATGCCCTTCACGAGCGTACGGACGATTTTATCGGAGATGGCGTCCTGTGCGCGGTCGATGATGTCCGCGGGAAGCTGCTCGCCTTCGAAGATCATCTCGGCGGTATCCAGCTTTTCGGAGTAGCGGAAGCTGAGGCGCAGCTCTGCCCGCTCCCGTCCGATGACGGGGAAGAGCAGATTGAATATGAGCTCCTCGCCCACAAGCACCGTGTGCTGAATGCGCCTGTTCGTAAAAAGCTGTCCCTTCATGAAGTCGACCGCCTGACCCAGAAGCTCGTAGAAGTCAAAGGAGCTTCCGTGGATGTCGTAGGTGAAGCTGCGGATCTTGTAGATGAAATCGCGGGTTTTGGGGCGCTGCGGATTGTGGAAGATCTGCTCGGGCGTACCGTCCTCGTAGATGCCCTTCTCGTCCATGTAAAATACGCGGTTCGAGACATTTTCGGCAAAGCTCATCTCATGCGTCACGATGAGCATGGTCATGCCCCGGGAAGCCAGCCTCTTCATGACGCCCAGCACCTCGCTGACCATGGTCGGGTCGAGCGCGGAGGTCGGCTCGTCGAAGAGGATGACCTCCGGCTTCATGGCAAGCGTGCGCGCAATGGCGACGCGCTGCTTCTGCCCTCCGGAGAGGCTGTCGGGGTAGGACAGGCTCTTGCCTCCGAGTCCGACCGAGTCCAGAAGCTCCATGCATTCGTCATACGCACTCTGGCGGTCGAGTCCCAGAAGATGCACGGGGCCCAGCATGCAGTTTTCGATGACGGTCATATGGCTGAAGAGGTTGAAGGACTGGAACACCATGCCGACCTTCTGCCGCAGAGCCGCCAGCTCCTTCTTTCCCGCCTTCGTGATGTCCTGCCCGTCGATGAGGATTTTCCCCGTCGTCGGCGTCTCCAGAAGATTCAGGCACCGCATGAAGGTGCTCTTTCCGCAGCCGGAGGGGCCTATGACGGAGATGACGTCTCCGTCCCGGATTTCGACATTGATGTCGCGGAGGATTTCGTTTTCATAGGTCTTTCCGAGGTGTTCGATCCGAATCATCTGGTTTTTACCCCCTTCAGGATATGCTTTCTGTTTTTGGGATTCAGCCTTTTCCGCACGGCTCTCAGCAGGACAAGGAATATTTCGGTGATGCCGAAGTAGAGCAGCGCCGTGGCAATCAGCGGAAAGAACGGCTGGTAGGTTCTCGAACGGACGATGTCGGAGACCTTGGTCAGATCCGTGATCGCGATGTAGCCCACGATGGAGGTGGACTTGACGAGCGAGACGAAGTGCCCGGAGTACAGGTCGAACACATGCGCGGCGGCCTGCGGGAAGATGATGCGCCGGAATGTCTCACGGTACCCAAATCCCAGCGCCGAGGCGGCCTCGATCTGCCCTGAGTCCACGGAGTCCAGTCCCGTCTTGAACACGCCCGACAGCGCGGCTCCGCACTCCAGCCCGAATCCCAGAATCGCAACGAGCACGCCCGGGAGATCCATGCTTCGGAAGACCATGTAGTACAGAATCATCAGCCAGACCAGAATCGGGATGCCCGTGACGATTTTCCCGTAGCCTGCGGCAATACGGCGGCGCAGTGCGGATTTCGACCCCAGCATCAGGCACAGCAGGAGCCCCAGCGCCGTCCCCAGCAGATAGGAGCATACGCTGATGAGAATCGTGACGCCGATGCCCTGCACAAAGAGCCTCCATCGTCCCTCCGTGACAAAGGTGCCGGCAAAGCTCTCGCGGATCCTGTCCGCGGCGGAGCGTCCCGCAGCAGCCTGCGCGGGTGCCCGGCGCTCGTAGGTGATGTTTTCGTAATAATAGGGCTCCGAGAAGGAAACCGACTTCGCGCGCTCCTCGGTATAGGTCAGCCCCGCCGCGATGTCGGCCTTTCCGCCGGCCACTGCCGGAAGGAAGCCGGAAAATGACATATCGACATACTCCACGCGCATCCCCAGCGCGTATCCGATGCGGCAGGCCAGCTCGCACTCCATGCCGATAAGCCGGTTGTTCGAGACAAAGCAGAAGGGCTCGGAGCTTGAGGAAACCGCCACGCGCAGGACGTTTCCTTCCCCGCACTGCGGGACGTCCTCCATGGTGTAATTTCCGTCCTCCACCCATTTTTTATAGACGGCCTCCAGCGTGCCGTCCGAGTCCATCTCCCGTATGACCCCGTTGACGGCCTCCAGAAGCCCGGGGTTATCCTTTGACACGATGAAGGATGCCGGGTTTGAGTACAGCGGATTCGTGCTGTACTGAAAGCCCTCCTGCCTGCGTACCAGGATCTTCGCCTGTGTCTCGGTGCCCAGCGCGCAGTCGGCTTTTCCCGCACTCACCGCCGCGATCTGATCCGTGCGGGAGTCGAAGTTCAGGATCGTCGCGTTGGGGTAATGCTCTGTCGCGTAGATTTCCGGCACGGAGCCGCTGAGCACGGCGATCCGCGCGGTCGCAAGAAAGCTTTCCTTCTCCTCATCCGTGGGGCTGAAGGTGGTATCCTGCACCGCATACCGCTCCTTTTTCACGAGCACGGTGCCGGATGTCCGGTAATAGGGCTCCGAAAAGTACGCTTCCTTTTCCCGCTCCCCGGTCACATTGACCTCCGCCAGGACGATATCGCCCTTTCCGGAGGCAAGCGCCGGAATCAGCCCGGAGAAGGTAACGGTCTGGAAGCTCCAGTCCATGCCCAGCGCGCAGGCTATGCGCATCCCCAGCTCGATGTCCAGTCCCAGAAGCTCCCCGTCCGCGCCGACATAGCTGAAGGGGCAGACGTCGCCGCAGGTCAGAATCCGCAGCGTCCCCGCGGGGCTTTCCGGAGCCTCCAGCTCGGGCATGCTGCGGTCCTCCGCCTCGATCCAGCGCCGCTCCAGATCGTCCAGCGTGCCGTCCTCGCGGAACTGACGGAGCACGGCGTTGACCTTTGCGAGAAGCTCGTCATTGCCCTGCGCGATGCAGGCCGCAATGTCGCTCCCGCCGCAGGTCTCCCGGATGGTGGTCAGCGAGTCGTCCTGACGGCAGTATTCGTCCAGCACGACCTTATCCATATAGAGCCCGTCGATCTTCCCCGCCTGCAGAGCGGCAATGGCATCCGTATAGAAGGAGAAGAACTGAAAATCGGCCTGCGGAAAGGCCGCAGCCGCTTCATCGGCGGCGGCGGAGCCCGTTTCCACGCCCAGACGGAAGTCCGGCGAATTGATGTCCTGTGTCCCGCGGATTGTCCCCGCGGCAGTCTTTGAGCATCCCGACAGGCAAAGCGTCATCATCCCCGCGAGCATGGCAAGCGCGAGTATGAGGGCTGCGGTTCTTCTCATGATCCGATCCCCTTTTATCATCTGTGCAGCCTCTCCCGGGCCGCTCTTTTTTATAAAAGCCAGGGCTTTGCAAGGCATGACCCCCCCTTTTTTGAGGAAAGCCGTTTTTTCCCTGTGCGGAAGTAAGTATACACGATTCCGTGCGTCAATGCAAGATTTTCCCCCAAAAAATGGGGGCTGTGCCGGGCAAATTGCGGGGAGAAACCGCGCGAATAAAAAAGGCGCCGTACGCTTGACCCCGGGGGGGTTTCCCCCCAAGGGGGAGGAAAAAAAGGGGGGCACTTCAGAGCGTACGGCGGTTATTTTTTTATCCTGAGGGGGTTCCCCTTTTTTTAGGGCAAGGGGGGAAAATCATTGCGGAATCAGTCGTCCCTGTGTTCTTCGAAAATCGCGTCCATCGTCTGCAGCAGAAGCTTTACGTCTATGGGCTTTGCGATGTGGGCATCCATGCCCGCGGCGAAGGCGTTTTTCCTGTCCTCGTCGAAGGCGTTGGCGGTCATGGCGATGATCGGGATGTGCGCCTTCCGGGGATCCTCCAGCGCACGGATGGCGCGTGTGGCCTCGTAGCCGTTCATCATCGGCATCTGGATGTCCATGAGAATCATGTCATAGGTGCCCGCGGGCTGCGTTCTGACCAGCTCCAGCGCCTCGCTTCCGTCACCCGCCGTATCCGGATGAATTCCCGCGGTCTCCAGAATTGCAACCGCAATCTCGCGATTCAGCTCGTTGTCCTCGACCAGCAGCACCTGCCGTCCGGCATGCGCCGCACCCGTATGGGTGTCGGGCAGCGTCTGCCCCTCCACCGTCTCCCGCGTCGTAAGGCGGAACTCCAGCGTTACGGTGAACTCGGAGCCCCGTCCCAGCTCGCTTTCCACGCGGATGTCGCCGCCCATGAGGTCGACCAGGCTCTTCGATATGGACATGCCCAGTCCCGTGCCCTGCGTACGGCTTACGGTCGAGGATTTCTCGCGTGCAAACTGCTCGAAGATATGTCCCAGAAACTCCTCCGACATGCCGATTCCGGTGTCCTCAATGATAAAATCATAGTACGCATATCCGGGGCGCGGAGACTCCCTTTCGCGCAGCGTGAACGTGACGGTGCCGCCCTCCGGCGTGAATTTCACGGAGTTTGCCAGAATGTTCATCAGCACCCGGTTGACATGCAGCGCATCGGCGTATACATATCGGTTCCGGACCTCGATTTTCTCGGCGTAGGTCAGTCCCTTCGCCTCGATATCCGACTGGACAACGTCCTGCACAAGCTGCATCTGCCCGATGACATCGATCGGCACGGTCTCGATCGCTACCTTGCCGTTCTCAATGCGGCTCATGTCCAGAACATCGTTGATGAGCGCCAGCAGATGCTGCCCGGATACCATGATCTTGTCCAGATAGTCGCGCATCTTTTCCCGGTCGCCGAGATTCTGGCGCGCCAGCTCCGTAAAGCCGATGATGGCATTCATCGGGGTGCGGATGTCGTGGGACATGTTGAACAGGAAGCTCTGCTTGGAGCGGTTCGCGGCCTCCGCCTGAGCGAAGGCCCGGGTCAGCTCGGCATTCTTCTGCTCAAGCTCCAGCTTATAGCCGTGCTCCTGCTCCTTCTGCTCCGAGATCAGCTTATTCGTCGCGCGCAGACGGATGAACTGCACGACGGCGATGATGAAGATATACAGGACAACCGCCGTAGCCGTGACCGGCATGGTATTCTCAAAGACCTGACGCTCGGAGAGAAGCGCGCAGACGTAGAACTCTCTGCCGTGGCTGCAGCGTCCGAAGTAATAGATGCTTCCGCCCTCCCTTTCCAGCGTGACCATTCTGTCCGCCTGACCGGAACGGCGAAGGCTGTACACAAGCGCGTAGTCCTCCGCGGATATGCCGTTGCCCAGGAAGGAACGGTCGTTGGACGCGACGATCTCCGAGCCGTTTGTGATGACGAAGATGCCGTTCTGCTCCGGATCATAGCCGTCCAGAATGTTCTGGATGGAGAGGATCGACTTTTCCGCGAATTCCAGGATGGTATGCCGGTAGACCAGCACCGCGCCCGCCGGGCATTGCTCTATGGCGACATCGACATAGGAGCCGTCCTCCAGCTGCACGCGCTTCATGTAGATGTCGTTGTCGTACCGCAGCACCCGGCGGATGGAGTCCTCATTCAGCAGATGCCGGAACTGAGCGTAGCCGATGCCGTCCTTCGTATACTCCGCAGTCACGTCGCAGTCCCCGTTCAGCAGGGCGATGCCGGTTGCCGCCAGCTCCTCCGCATGGTTCCGCAGATGCTCGGGCGTGGTGTCTTCGCCGCAGTCGCGGATCAGGCGCGCCGATTCGGCCTTTCGCATGAGGCTCTTCGCCGCCTCGGTGTTGTTGTACTCGATGTAATTGCTGTACTGACGCTTGATATACTCAATCTCGGACGCGAGCTTGGCATCGCTGTTGCGTTTGCTGACGCCCGCGGTCGCAAGCGACACCGCCAGTGCCAGCACGATGCCCATCGCCGCAGCCGCAAAGAGGAAGGGCTTGCTGAAGACGGTACCCAGACTCTTACTCTTCAAGGCCGTCACCTCCCGAATCCGTATCCGGGACGCTGAGGTACCGGCTCACGATTTCGTCCAGCGTGCCGTCCTCCCGCATTTCGTCTACGGCGGCATTCAGCGCGGCGCAGAGCTCCGCATCGCCGTCCCGGGCAAAGGCCGTCCCGACAGAAGCGTACATGAGCGGCTCGTCCAGCACGGTGAAGACGGTGTCGTAGTCCTTCATGTACTGGATGACGACCGGCTCATCCGCCACGAGCGCATCGATATAGTCGCATCCGAGCGCCGCAAAGGGAAGGGAGTTATCCTCGTAGCTGTACACCTGCACATCCTCCGGCACGGACGGATTGCTGCGCGTAAGCAGGATTTCCTCGGCGATGCTGGCGGACTGAACCGCAACGCTCTTGCCGCCGAGATCCTCCAGCGAGTCTATGTCTCCGGTGGAATTGACCACGACGACCTGATTGCTGCTCACATAGGGCCCCACCCAGAGGTAGTCCGACTCGCGTCCCTCCACGGTAAAGCCGCCCGTGACGCAGTCGATCGCGCCGGACTCCAGAAGATCGTCCCTTTCCTCCCAGTTGATGGTGACGAAGCTTATGTCATAGCCTGCGCGCCGCGCGGCCTCCCTGAAGATGTCGACATCCAGCCCCGTTGGATTTCCGTTGTTGTCAAGATCGATGAAGGGCGGGTAGTCCGAGCTTCCCACGGAGATCACGGGACGTTCATTCTTCTCGTCCACCGGCGTATGCCGTCCGCAGGATGCAGCCGTAAGCACGAGAAGAGCCGAAAGAAGCAGCATGGCTGCCCGTCTGAGGATACAGGTCATATTCCCCCGATTCACCATCCCTTCGCCTTGAATACGGTATGAGCTTCCTTTTTCCATTATATCATGACTTCGGCACCGAATCAATACGAAATTTCCCCGGGAATACGCAGTGGATTCCCGGGAATACGCTGAGGATTCCCGGGAATACGCTGAGGATTCCGCAAAAGAAAAGACGGGTGCAGGGGGGACTCTGACG
>CAVGLF010000020.1:11920-21776 GCA_963630045.1 Butyricicoccaceae bacterium
ACCCGTTATATTTTTGAAGGCATGAGACATCGGGGGGGACAGCGCCAAAAGCTTCCCCCCCGGGGGGCTACCCCGCAATCAGTCGGTTGACATCCCGCCGGAAGGCCAGCAGAGCCTCCGGGGAGTCGGGACAGGTATGGAAGTCCATGTGTCCGAAGTGCTTTTCCATCAGCTCCTCGCAGGCCGCCCGGCCGCGGAGCTTTTCGGCTGCCTCCAGCGCGCGCATGTCGTTGAGTCCTTCGAAGAAGACCTTCTGACGTACGGACTGCAGAGCGCGTCCGTCACGGCCGGGATAGACGAAGTAGGAGGTTCCGGCGTGGTTGTTGTAGCCGCAGGGATTGCACTTCGGGTCGAACAGACCATGGCTGAGCACATCGTAGTAGTAATTGTACGCCCAGTGCAGGAAGCCCTGTACGCGGCAGGCGTAGAGCTGGATGCCCAGCATGCGGTTGCGCTCCGGGGGAACGGCGAGGATCCGGTTGCTCAGACCGGCATCCAGCTGGCCGCCGGTATAATAGACCCACAGGTTGGGCACGCGCCCTAAGAACTCCCCGGCACGGCTGGTCACGACAATGGGCGTCTTCACATATCCCTTTTCGTAGAAGAGATAGTCCGACAGCGCGTCGCCGCACAGGCAGCCGTCCAGCAGATTGCCCACGGTGCGCAGCGCCCGCCCATAGGATTCGGCGCTCTCCCCGCCCGGCTCGTCGGAGATGTGGAACAGCACCTTCTGCTCAAGGCCCTCCTCCCGCAGAAAGGCGCGCAGCGCGGGCAGGTAGGCATGCAGAAAGTCGCGGTAGGCCTTTCCGGAGGCCCTGGTATGCCAGCCGAAGATCTGCTTTGTCTGTCCGTTCACCGCAGCCATGACGGCCGGAGCGGCTCTGGCGCCCCATTGCGTGAACAGGTGGGAATGCTCAAAGTACCCGATACCCGCTCCGCGGCTGACATCCAGGAAACGCTTCATGAGCGAAAAGTCAAAGGAATACCGCCCGTTATTCCGGGCAACGCCCACCAGCTGCACGGTTTTCCGGCGGCCGTTTTCGGGCGTGTCCAGCGGAGGCGTAAAGGCCGGCATGAGCAGCATGTTCATGCCGTTTTTCGCCGCAGTCTTTACATAATCCCGCATGATTTCGAAAAACCGGTCGGTGAATACGGGCTCGTTGTAGTAGTCAGACAGGCAGTCGTAGTGGAACCAGTTGGTGTAGAGGAGCTTCTGCCGCGGAAGACGCGCGTCCAGAAGCTCGACCGTCAGCACATCCTCGGACTCCTGCGCGCCGCCGTCGACTGCGCAGAAGCGCACGGTGACGGGATAGCTGCCGGGCTTCAATGAGCGCTGATCCTCGTTGATGCACAGCCAGAGGGACTGCCAGCTGTCCGCCGCCGCGTTCAGGGACACCTCCTCGCCCTGCTCCGTCATACGGTTTCCCCAGGGGCGGATTTCCTCTCTGACGGGCGGATTGACCTGCTTGGGAAGCAGCATGTCGCCGAACAGACCCGGACGCGGCGCGTCGGGCAGGATGTCTGCGGGGGTGTGCAGAACGGGGACATAGCCCACATAATACAGGCTTACGGGAAGCTCTGTTTCGATGCGGGGATAGACGGCCTCGGTGCCGGCTCCCCCCTTCTCCAGCCGGAAGGCGATCTGAAAGGACACAGGCTCGTTGCGGAGGGCGGATATCCCGGTCAGCGCGCTGTTCTCGGGGCATTGTTCGGGATATACACGATGCAGCGAGGAGAGAAGAACGGTTTTCAGCATGGCGCAGACTTCCTTTCGTTGTTGAGGACTGTACGGGACGACGGGGCATCCCCGAAGCAGGCTTCTTTATCCGCATTCCTTTATTTTCTGCCGCTTTTTTATATCGGGACGGAGTATGCGCGTCACGCCCAGGGTACCGGCGCCGTCAGCTCAAGCGGCTTTCCCGTCCCGGGATGCACAAAGCGCAGGCAGGCCGCATGCAGCCTCTGTCCGCAGATGCCCAGGACGTCCGATGCCTCGCGCGAGGCGGGGCTTTCGTACAGCGCATCCCCCAGAATCGGATGCCCGATATGGGCGCAGTGCACCCTGAGCTGATGCGTCCGTCCCGTTTCGGGAAACAGCCGGAGCGTGGTCACGGTGATGCCGCAGCGCACGGATACGTCCGCAATCTCATAGCGCGTACAGGCACTCTGACCGTCCTCGCGGACGCCGCGCGCCATGCCCTCCGGGGAAAGCCGCGCAATCGGAGCGCAGATCGTACCCGAGCAGGGCTCCGGCACGCCCAGCACTTCGGCCAGATAGGTCTTGTCCGGCGGCGCGATGCGGGCGCGGATGTAGGCATTCTTCGCCATCAGCACCACCCCGGAGGTATCGCGGTCCAGCCTCGTCACGACATGGCAGCAGGGAAGCTCCCCGCGCCCCTCAAGATACCCCGCGACCAGGTTTGCAAGCGTCCCCCGGCAGCGCGCATGCGAGGGATGCGTCAGCATCCCCTGCGGCTTGTTCACGGCGAGAATGGCCGGATCCTCATAGAGGATGTCGAGCGTCCCCTCCTCCGGAATAAGCTCCGTCGGCGGCTGGGCAGCATCGAGATCCACCGTGACCCGGTCTCCCGCGCGGCAGAGCACATTCGTATGCGCCGGAGTCCCGTTGACCCGCAGCGCTCCGGCAGCCTTCGCGCGGGACAGCAGTCCCGCGGACAGTCCGAAGCGCCGCAGCACGCGCCCGAGGCTCTGTCCGTCCTCCTCCGCGGCAATCGTGCAGTCAAGAATCATTGTCCGAGCGTGTTGACGGTTCCGCAGAAGAGCACCTCTCCGGACTCGTTATGGACGATGCACCACGAGAAGGGACGGTCTGCCGTGAACTCCACGGGCTCGTCCTCGACGATGAACGCCGTAGCTGCAACCATGGCGGCCGTCGCGGCAGCGGCCTCGGTGCCGGTCTCCGTGACGTGCAGATAGGTCTTGTGGATGACATCGGAGATGCAGACGGATTCCCCGTCAATCATTCCGTCAAGCTCCGCCGCGCCGGTGAAGCAGCGCGTCATGCCCAGCTCCGAAAGCTCCTTCTTCAGAGAGACCGAGTACTCAATCTCAAAGCGCGGCAGCGTAACCGCCACGCGGCGATCCGTAAGCCTGTCCGCGTATTCCGCAGGCGAGCCGGCACAGTCGCCCAGCGCCACCAGCATGGAGTACTCCCCGCCCACATACGGCAGACGTATGATCTGGCAGCTTTCATCCTCGTAGTAATCCAGATGCTGCGTCATGTGCATGAGCTGCACCGTGGATTTCGTGCCGTCGGCATTCGCAAAGCTGCCTTCCTGAGTGGCATAGGCGTTGAAGGGAATGCTCCACTCGGCCTTGAAATAGACCGCATTCACGAGGCAGGCCAGGAAATCGGAACTCGAAATCAGATTGCGGATCCTGTTGTTCGTCTTCGAGGCCACCCAGTCGTTGACGGCCTTCACAATCTCGCGCCCGGGCTTTCGGAGGAATTTCGCCGAGTAGCTGTCAGAAAGCAGCTTCTCAAAGCTCCGGTTCACGGTTACGCTCTCTCCGGCGGCGTCCTCATTGAGCGCCAGCGCGTTCGCAACGGACAGCACGCCGCTGTCCTCCGCGGCAGCCAGAAGCTCCTTTGCCTCCCGGTTGAAGTCCTCGAGATCCTCAATGCCCAAAACGCGGAGCATCTGGGTACGCGTCTCGCCCGTCGCTCCGTTTGCCGCCATGGCAAGCGCCAGCTTTACCGACAGCGGGGAGATCGTGACGTTTTCGGTATCGCTCTCCAGCGCGTCCAGAAGACGCCCGGAAAAGCTCGTTTCCTCGTCCTGTATCATCATGACAGCGTGGAATTCCTCCTCCGTAAAGATGCCCCGGTCGATGAGCGTCCGGCAGATCCGCTCCCCGTCCGCGTTCTTCGCAAAGAGCGCCGAGCAGAAGAAATCCGCAAGTGTGCGGCGCGTAAGCGGTGTCGTGCCGCGCGCGGCAGCCTTCAGCTCATTGTCCGTAAGAAGCTCCGCCTTCTCGCCGCAGGACGCGGCATTCTCAAGCGTGATGCCGGAGTACCCCACGGCCGAGAGGATCAGTTTTGTAATCTGCTGTCCCGTAACGGGCGCTTCGGGAGAGAAGGTGCCGGCGGAGGTGCCCTCCGTGATACCGTGGCGGCGCGCATAGGAGACATAGCGCTCGGCCCAATGGGACTCTGTATCCTCAAAGCCCGAGGGCGTGGCGTCCTCCAGCGCCTCCTCCTCCGCACCCAGGAATCGGACGATCATGGTCACGGCCTGTGCCCGCGTCACGGTCTCCTCCAGCGCAAAGCCCTTCCCCGTGCCGCGGAACAGTCCGAGCTCGGCGAGGCTCCGGGCGGATGCGGAATCCGTATCGACTGCCGCGGACGCGGGAAGAAGCATCCCCGCAAGAAGGCAGACGCACAGAAGCCGCGAAATCCATCGTTTCATTACAGCTATCATCCTTTCGTCTTTTCTGCCCCGTTAGACGAAGCCGCCCCGCGGAATGTTCCGCTGGGGCGGCCGGTCGTTTTCAAGCGATATCGGATTTATAAGGCTTCCCGCTGCTTCCGTGCTTTTTTTGGATTTACCCGTTCAGAAGCTCCTCAATGGAGACGATGCGGTTTTCGCGGATGGAGACATTCGCCGCCGCGCCGACCAGAATGGAGTACGCGCCGTCCATGGAGCCCGCCGCGTGTCCCAGCGGATCCGGCAGGTCGCCGATGAAGATCATGCGGCGCAGACGCTGATCGCCGCCGCCGTGACCGCCGGAGGCCTTCGTCATCGCGTAGTCCGTGACGTTGTCGTTGAGATCGAAGACGCGAATGTGGTTCTGCGGGGTTTTGGACAGAACGCCGGTCTCGTAGTTGACGGCCTCAAGGCGTCCGGCAGAGCCGTTGATGACGCAGGTCCAGCCCTCATACGGCGTGGTCGCGTTCAGCGCATAGCTGAGGACGGCGCCCTTGTCGTACTGAACGGTGACCGCCATGGTATCGTAGATGTCGATGTCCTTCGCATAGATGCAGTTGTCCTTCATATATCCGTCGTACTTCTCGTACGGGACGAAGAACTTCTTCTCGTCCTCGGAGAACTCATGGAAGAATTCGCACTCCGCAGCATGCGGGCAGGTCGAACAGCGGGTGGGAATCTCGCCGCCGAAGGGGTAGTTTTTCGCGCCGTAGAGACGAAGCTGGCCGAACGCGGAGACCTTGGCGGGGTGCTGGTCGATGAACCAGTTGATGAGGTCGAAGTGATGGGTGGACTTATGCACCAGAAGGCCGCCGGAGTTCTTCATGCGGGCGTTCCAGCGGTGGAAATAGGACTTTCCGTGCGCACCGTAGGCCATGTTGCGGGTGAGCAGCCACTCGAAGTGGACGCTGTAGACCTCGCCGATCTCTCCGGATGAGACGATTTCCTTGATCTTCGTCATGAACGGCGCATAGCGGTAGTTGAACGTGACCGTCACATGGTGCCCCGTCCTCTTCTCCGCCTCGAGAATGGCGCGGCAGCGCGGCGCATCGATGGTCATGGGCTTTTCCGTGATGACGTCGCATCCCAGCTCCAGCGAGCGGATGATGTAATCGGAGTGGAATGCGTCGACGGTGGTGACGATGACGCGCTCGGGATGCACCTGCGCAATCATGCCGTCAAAGTCCTCGAAGGCAGGGAAGGCATTGCCGCAGTCCTCGGCAAAGGCAGCGGCGCGTCCGGGATTGATGTCGTAGACGCCCAGAATGCGGCAGTCATTCGGGAAATCCCTCAGCATGGGATGTGCGTACATGCCGAGCGCCCGTCCGGAGGCTCCGGCGAAAACATAGGTATGCATGTTGTCTCGTCTCCTTACTCGCTGCATATTATATATCGGTGCTGCGCCCTTTGATTTTCGCAGGAGGCAGAACCCGCGCACTTTTATCCCGGGCCAGTCCGCGTCCGCTTCCCACAGGCGTAATTTTATCATGTTTGCACAATAACGTCAATAGAGACAGGAAAATTACAGGGTATTGTTTTACCCTCCCGATTTAGGCGTCCGCCCTATCTTTTTCTTGACGCGCGGCGCCCGTCCGGCGTATAATAGGAGGGTAAGAGGTGTATCAATGGAACGAACGGCTCTGCCTTCCTCGGAAATTATTCTGGGCATCGACCCGGGCTACGCCACCATCGGCTTCGGGCTGATCCGCGCCGGAGGCGGGCGATATTTTCATCTGCGGCACGGCGCCATCACGACGCCCGCCGATCTGCCGCTCCATGAGCGTCTGCGGATTCTGTATGCCGATATGACGTCCCTCATCGCGGCGCAGCGGCCCGATGCCGCAGGCATTGAAAAGCTCTACTTCAACACGAATACCACCACCGCCATCGCCGTTGCGGAGGCGCGCGGCGTAATTCTGCTTGCGCTGGCCGATGCCAACATCCCGATCTTCGAATACAGCCCCTCCGAGGTCAAGCAGGCCGTCGTAGGCTACGGCAAGGCGGAGAAGGCGCAGATGATGGAGATGACGCGTGCGCTCCTCTCCCTTCCGGCGCGTCCGAAGCCGGACGATGCCGCCGACGCGCTCGCCATCGCGCTCTGCCACGCCGCCATGCATACAAGCCTGCAGAATTTCAGGCACAAAAACGGCTGAAAGGACATGCCATGTTTTATTATCTGGAAGGAACTGTCGCCGTGGTCGACTCGCGCATCGCGGTCATCGACTGCGGCGGCGTGGGATATCTGTGCAGCATCTCCCTGCGTACGCAGGCAAGCCTGACGCAGGGAAGCCGTGCCCGGCTCTATACCTATCTGAACGTCCGCGAGGACACCTTCGAGCTCTACGGCTTTGCGGATCTGGAGGAGAAGAACTGCTTTGTCCTGCTCACCGGCGTCTCCGGCGTCGGCATGAAGGTCGCGCTCTCCATCCTCTCGACGCTTGCCCCGACGGAGTTCGTGCTTGCCGTGCTGAGTGAGGACGAGCGTGCGCTGACACGCGCTCCGGGCGTCGGGAAAAAGCTCGCGCAGCGTCTGATTCTGGAGCTGCGCGACAAGCTGAAAAAGGACTACTCCGGCTCCGATGCCTCCGCGGACTTCTCCCCGGCTCCCGCCGGAGCGGACAAGTCCACAGAGGCGCGCATGGCGCTTCAGGCGCTGGGCTACAGCGCCGCCGAGGCCTCCGCCGCCCTGCGCAGCGTCGACACCGCCGCTCTCTCGCTGGAGGATATCATACGAAGCGCCCTGAAAAACCTCGTCCGGGGATAATGCGATGCTCATGATGCCGTTATGATGCTTATAAGGAGGGTTTCCCGTTATGGAAGTTCTGAACGCCTATGACATGACCCGCGTCGCCGCAGCCTTCACTCAGGCGCTTGGCGTGCCGGCTCCCCGCAAGGCTCAGCCCGCCGCCGATCCGCTGTCCCGTCTCATCTCCGAGGCCTTCGGCGGGAAGCCCGCGGACAGAGCCGTCATCTACAACCCCGACGCCATCGCCCAGTGGCTGTATCAGAAGTATACCCCCGATTTCGCCGAGGTCACGCGCTACACGCAGCTCTGTCTGCCGCTGCGCACCATGATGCCCTCGGTCACGCCCGTGTGCTTCGCAACGATGTATACCGGCACCGCTCCGCAGATTCACGGCATTCAGAAGTACGAAAAGCCCGTTGTGCGCACGGATTCCGTCTTCGATGCGCTGATTCGCTCGGGGAAAAAATGCGCCGTCGTCAGCCAGTCCGGCGCCAGCATGTCCCGCATCTTCGCCGGGCGCGACATGGATTACTTCACGGACTTCGAGACCGACGAGGAGGTCGTGCGCCACGCCATACGGCTCATCGAGTCGGATCGCTATGACTTCATCGCCGTCTACAACGGCTGGTATGACCATACCATGCACGGCACCGAGGTCGAGTCCCCCGAGGCGCTTGCCGTCATGCGCGACAACTGCCGCTTCTTCGGAGAGATTGCCCGCGCGGTTAGGGAATCCTACGCCGCCCATGATACCTTCCTGGGCTTTGCCACGGATCACGGCTGCCACAATCATCCGGAGACCGGACGGGGCACGCACGGCACCGATCTGCCCGATGACCTGAACGTCCTGCACTTCTACGGCACAATGAAAGGAACGCGCCATGGCAATTGAATTCGACGATCAGCTGGGCGAACGTCTGGTGGAGCCGGCGGCTCAGCCCTCGGACGATGCCGAGGGAAGTCTGCGCCCGCAAAGGCTTGAGGAATACATCGGTCAGGATCGCGCCAAGGAGAATCTGCGCGTCTTCATCGAGGCGGCGCGCATGCGCGGCGAGTCGCTGGATCACGTCCTGCTCTCAGGCCCTCCCGGACTGGGCAAGACGACGCTTGCGGGCGTCATCGCCAATGAGATGGGCTCGCATCTGCGCGTGACCTCGGGACCCGCCATCGAGAAGGCCGGGGACCTTGCGGCGCTGCTCACCAATCTGGCTCCGCACGATATCCTCTTCATCGACGAAATCCACCGCCTCAACCGCTCCGTGGAGGAGGTTCTCTACCCCGCCATGGAGGATTTCGCGCTCGACATCATCATCGGAAAGGGTCCCTCCGCCCGCTCCATCCGTCTGGATCTGCCGCCGTTCACGCTCATCGGCGCGACGACGCGCTCCGGGCAGCTCTCCGCGCCTCTGCGCGACCGCTTCGGCGTGCTCCTGAAGCTGGAGCTCTACAGCCCCGAGGAGCTTCGGAAAATCGTCCTCCGCTCCGCGGAGATTCTCGGCGTCAGCATCGACCGCGACGGCGCACATGAGATCGCCAGCCGCTCGCGCGGAACACCCCGTATCGCCAACCGCATGCTCAAGCGCGTGCGCGACTTCGCGCAGGTGCGCTCCGACGGCCGCATCACCCGCGAAATCGCCGACTCCGCCCTGCGCGCACTGGACATCGACGCGCTGGGGCTGGATGCGACCGACCGCCGGATGCTGCGCGGCATCATCGACATCTACGGCGGAGGCCCCGTCGGACTGGAGGCGCTGTCCGCCACGGTCGGCGAGGAGGCCGTCACGCTGGAGGACGTATACGAGCCGTATCTGCTGCAGCTGGGCTTCATCTCCCGCACGCCGCGCGGCCGCTGCGCCACCATGCGCGCCTATGAGCATCTGGGCATCGCCTTCGTAGCGTCCGAGCATCCGTCCACCGACGACGGTCAGCAGCGCATGGACGAATGGCTGAAAACATCGCGGTAGCCTGTTCCGCCCACTTTTGTGCAACATGCACTAGTTCCTCTATCCGATAGTATACAAATTAACAAAATGTGAACATTCCCCTTGACAAACCAAAACGGAGCGATTATAATACCAACCAGACAGGAATTGTGAAGAAAATGCCAGAGTTTGAGAAACTGTCGGATGAACAGCTGTGTGCGATGAGCCGCAGCGGCTCCCGCGAAGCAACGGAGGTTCTGGTTGAGCGCCATGCGCAGCTTGTGCGCAGCGTTGCTCGTCCTTTTTTTCTGGTCGGCGGCGATCATGACGATCTGCTGCAGGAAGGTATGATCGGACTCCTCGGTGCCATACGGGAATACACTCCGGAGCGTTCCTCCTTCCGAACCTTCGCCGCGTGGTGCATCCGCACAAGGATTCTCGACGCGATCCGACGGGCACAGGGCAAAAATCAGCAGATGCTGAGCCGGGCGATTCCGCTCGAAAGCTTTTCCGACAGCGATTCCGGTCTTCGTGACGGGCTCTGCGGCACGGAAAGCGATCCGGAGGCGGTAGCCATTCACAGGGATGAGCAGCGGCAGATGGCCGCCGAGCTCGATGTACTTCTGTCCGGTTTTGAAAAGCGTGTCCTGACTCTCTATCTGGAAGGCCTTTCCTTTTCCGAGATGGCGCGGCGGCTGAACCGTCCGGTCAAATCCGTGGACAATGCCGTAACCCGAATC